>CAZLJF010000039.1:0-16293 GCA_964559845.1 uncultured Zetaproteobacteria bacterium
CATGGGCTAATCCTCTCAAGAGTTTTAGCCTCCGACAAACCCGGGGCGATTCACCCATGCAAATTGTTTCTTGCACAGGTCAATCGTTGTGGAATCGATCAGACGAACAGCATCTTTTTGTGGAATACGATTGCCTGTCGATGTTCCCAGAAGCCAATAGAACAGCTCCATATACATCTCGGAGGGGCGCTTTGCGTTGGCATCCGCCAGCGTGGAGTGCTTAACCTTCCTGGCGCCAATATGGTAATGCGATCTGGAATGGCTATCCCATGCGGATACAACATCGCGAAGCGACTGACGGGAACATAGCTGCGCAAAAAGCATGGCGCAAAACTGTGTCCAGCAGGGCAAGCTTCTCACTCGTCTATTTCCTTCATAGCGATTGATGACTTTCTCAAATTGATGACGCGGAACCTCTCTTAGCAATTGATGAAATATCGTGTTAATGTGCTTCATGGCCTGAATTCTCCGTCGGGTAAATTTGCTGTCTCGACAACATCAAACCTACCATAAACATTGGGAATTCAGGCCTACTTTCTTGCTGCTAATTCCTTAACCGGACAGGAGTGGGTTACTTTATCAATTACAATGAAGCACAGCGCGAGTTTTTGAGCTTTGTACTTAGGCAATATGCGGAATCATGTGTGAGCTGCTGGTTCTGAAATTCGCATGCTATCAGGTGCCAAAGGCGAACTTGGAGACACCAAAACGATCAGGGATGCGTTTGTTGGCCTCCAGGCTCATCTGTTGCTGCTTAACGACGAAATGTGTTGTGTAAAGTTTGCCAAGTAAGCAAGGTGCGATTTTTGTCTGCTTCAGTCGGCGTTCTCCGGATGGTGAGGGCACTTCCACTCATCAATAGCAAAACATGGATGGTCACCCAGCGTTTCACACCTGAAGCCTTCGCCTGGACCTGATCTGGAGCATCTGGTTAATGTGTTTACCGCCTCGTAAAGACGTTCAAAATTAAACGGTTTCACCAGATAGATGCAGCCGCGCCCTTTATGCCGATGCTCGATTTCCGGTTCCGAGGTCATGACGATGAATTTTTTCGCAGGATTTTTTTTCGATAAAATTCCGATCATGTCGTAGCCCGTCATGCCGGGCATGGAGATATCCGTAAAGGTGGCGATGGGGGCTTTGTAGTCAGAGCTGTTCACATAGTGGATATACTCCTGCGGGCAGGAAAATACCAGCGAGGCATGGCCGAGATCTTCCAGCAGTTCACTGAGCATTTCACCGATACAGGAGTGGTCATCAACGATATGAAACATAAGTCATCTTATATAGATCATGGTTTTCCACATGTCAAGAATGGTTGTTTTTGCGGGCAGCGCCCTTGTGCCTCTGGCAGTTATGGTTCGCGGGTTGTAAAGTGGCACTGGCTGATTCCCTTCAGTTGTCATTTTTGAGTATGAATTTCTTTTAATCTTTGTGCAGAGCCGATGTTGTCCGCAGATGGCTTCCAGGATATTTTACTTTTAATATCAGGTGGTTGCGCAAGTGTTTCCCTATATTTTAAATGGGTACTGGACGGCTGCCGCAGCTTGACATCGTGCGATTGTCGATGGTAGCAATCCGGCCTCACTGCTTCTGCCGTGCCGCTATATGATCTAGTTATATCTAAAGGAGGGGGCCAATGGGCGCCAGCTATTTGGCTAACGAATATGCGCCAATATTCGTTTTTATCCTGATTGCTTTGGGTATGGGTGCGGCGCCGCTCGTGCTGACCCTGTTTCTTGCCGAACAGAGGCCCGATAATGAAAAGCTCTCTGCTTATGAGTGCGGTTTCGAGGCCTTTGAAGATGCGCGCATGCATTTTGATGTGCGCTTCTATCTAGTGGCAATCCTGTTTGTGGTTTTTGATCTGGAGACAGCGTTTCTCTTCCCGTGGGCGGTGGTGCTTGATCAGATCGGAATCTTTGGCTTTATTGAGATGATGCTCTTCCTGGTGATATTACTGGTGGGTTATGTCTATGCCTGGAAGAAGGGGGCGCTGCAATGGGAATAGAAGGCCTGCTTGATAAGGGCTATATCACTACGACTGCTGACAAGGTGATCAACTGGGCGCGTACCGGTTCGCTCTGGCCGATGACATTTGGTCTTGCCTGCTGCGCTGTTGAAATGATGCATGCGGGCGCATCCCGTTATGATCTTGACCGTTTCGGTATTGTCTTTCGCCCTTCCCCACGCCAGTCCGATGTGATGGTGGTGGCGGGAACGCTGATTAATAAAATGGCTCCGGCGCTGCGCAAGGTGTATGACCAGATGGCCGAGCCTCGCTGGGTGATCTCCATGGGCTCGTGTGCCAATGGCGGCGGCTATTATCACTACTCCTATTCGGTAGTGCGCGGTTGCGACCGCATTGTGCCGGTCGATATCTATGTGCCGGGCTGTCCGCCGACAGCCGAGGCATTGCTGTATGGCTTTATCCAGCTGCAGGAAAAGATCAAGCGCACCAATACGATTGCTCGGTAGGCATGAACAGATATGAGTGAAGAGATGATTCAGGAAGAAGTACGCCTCTCTGCAGAGGTGGAGGCGCTCAAAGAGCGTTTCGGCGATCAGATACTGGGCGCGACAACTGGTATCGATTGCCCCGAAGTGACTGTGGCGCGTGAACATATTGTTGATATCTGCCATTTTCTGAAAAGCGAACAGGGTTTCGAGCAGCTGATTGATCTGTGCGGCGTGGATATGTCCGAGCATCCGTCACATAGAGAGGGTGATGCCCGCTTCCTTGTTGTTTATCATCTGCTTTCGGTTGCGCATAACAGGCGTATTCGTCTGAAGCTTGGTGTCAACGAGCGCGAGCTTGTCGATTCCGTGGTGGAAGTCTGGCCGACGGTGAACTGGTTTGAGCGTGAAGCCTTTGATATGTACGGCATCATCTTTAATCACCATCCGGATCTGCGCCGTATTCTTACCGATTACGGCTTTGAGGGTTATCCGCTGCGTAAGGACTTCCCGCTGACAGGCCGGGTTGAGATGTTCTTTGACGAGACGCAGTGGCGATGTGTCTATCGTCCGAACAGACTTGAGAACAGGGTGCTGATACCGAAGGTGTGGCCGGGGGTTGATCGTGGCTGAGATTAAGAACTATACGCTGAACTTTGGTCCGCAGCACCCGTCGGCGCATGGTGTGCTGCGTCTGGTGCTTGAGCTTGATGGCGAGGTAGTTGAGCGGGCGGAGCCGCATATCGGCCTGCTGCATCGAGGTACCGAGAAGCTGTTTGAATACAAAACCTACCAGCAGAACATCCCCTATTTCGACCGTTTTGATTATGTCTCCATGATGGCCAATGAGCACGCTTATGCGCTGGCTGTTGAGAAGCTGCTCGGTATCGAGGCGCCTGAACGGGCACAGTATATCCGTGTGATGTTTGCCGAATTGACGCGTATTTTGAACCACTGCCTTTGGCTGGGGGCGGCGGCACTGGATATCGGTGCGATGACGGTCTTTCTCTACTGTTTCCGCGAACGTGAAGATATTTTTGATTATTACGAGGCGGTAAGCGGCGCACGCATGCATGCCGCCTACTTCCGTCCTGGCGGTGTGACCAAGGATTTACCGGACGGGTTGCTGGAGAAGATCAAGGGCTTTACCGAGCGGTTTCCCGGCTATGTCGATGAGTATGAAACGTTGCTGACTGAGAATCGTATCTGGAAACAGCGCACGGTTGATATCGGCATCGTGGACAGAGAAGCAGCACTGGCGTGGGGCTTTTCCGGCCCGATGATTCGTGGTTCCGGTATCGAATGGGATCTGCGAAAGACGCAACCTTACGATGTCTATGACAAGATGGAGTTCGATATCCCTGTCGGTGCGACAGGCGATTCCTATGACCGTTATCTGGTGCGTGTTGAAGAGATGCGCCAGTCCAACAGGATTATCTGCCAGTGTGTGGAATGGCTTGCGAATAACCCTGGGCCGGTGAAGATTGATGATTACAAGCTGACCAATCCGCCGCGTGATGCCATGAAGAGTGATATGGAGTCCCTGATTCACCATTTCAAATTCTTCTCGGAGGGGTATGCGGTGCCGGCAGGCGAGGTGTATGCCGCCGTTGAGCATCCGAAAGGTGAGTTTGGTGTTTTTCTGATGTCGGATGGCTCAAACAAGCCGTATCGCATGAAGGTGCGGGCTTCCGGGTTTGCGCATCTGGAAGCGATGGATTACATGTGCCGCGGACATATGCTGGCTGATGTGGTGACGATTCTTGGTACGCAGGATATTGTATTCGGGGAGGTGGATCGATGAACGCCGTAGAGAGCAGTTCGCCTCAGTTTTCCAGTGAACGACTTGAAGAGATCAGGGCGCTGGTTGCACGTTATCCGCATGCCCGCTCGGCCCTGTTACCGGTGCTGCATATGGCGCAGGAGGATTTTGGCTATCTTTCCATGGATGTGCAGAAGCTGGTGGCTGAAACGCTGGGTGTGCATCTGATGGCTGTGCGTGAAGTGGTAACCTTTTATACGATGTTCCGTGAAAAGCCGTGCGGCACCTATTTGCTGGAGGTCTGCACCAATGCTGGTTGCATGCTCAATGGCGCCGATGATCTTGTTCGCCATCTGTGCGACAGGCTCGACATCAGGGTGGGTGAAACGACGCCGGATGGCATGTTTACCGTGACCGAGGTGGAGTGCGCAGGGGCATGTGGTGGTGCGCCGGTGGTGCAGGTCAATAACATCTACCACGAGAAGGCGACACCTGAATCGATGGATGAGCTGATTGCCAAGGCGCGTGCAGAGGAGGGTGCAGTATGACAATTTTGCAAGACAGCAAAATTGCACGCGCAAATGTGCGCCTGCCAGATAGCGCACGTGGAGGTGTGGTATGACCATTTCATCCGATCCTTCAAGAGTTACACGCATCTGTTTTGACCGTATTGAGATTCCGAATCAGCGGAAGCTGTCGGTTGCCCGTGAAAATGGCGCCTATAAGTTTCTGCCTACGGTGCTGAACGAATTCGACAGCGACAAGATTATTGATGAAGTGAAAACCTCCGGCCTTCGCGGCCGTGGCGGCGCCGGCTTTCCGACCGGCCTGAAGTGGTCGTTTGTGCCGCGTAATACCGGCAAGCCTACCTATCTGCTCTGTAATGCCGATGAGGGCGAGCCCGGCACCTTCAAGGATCGCGATATTATGCGTTTTGATCCGCATCTGCTGATTGAAGGGATGATCATGGGCGGTTTTGCACTCGGTGTTCGCGATGCCTATATCTATATCCGTGGCGAGTTTCTGCATGAGGCCAATGTGCTCAATGAGGCGATCAAAGAGGCCTATGAGGCCAATCTGCTGGGCAAAAATATTCTCGGCACCGGCTACTCCATGGATCTGACCGTGCATCGCGGTGCAGGGGCTTATGTTTGCGGTGAGGAGACAGCGCTGATTGAGTCGCTGGAGGGGCGTGCGGGACGTCCGCGCTTCAAGCCGCCGTTCCCTGCGGTTGAGGGTTTTTATCAGTGTCCGACCGTGGTTAACAATGTTGAAACGCTGGCAACGATTCCGGCCATTCTGGAACATGGCGGCGCATGGCATGCAGCCATCGGCAAGCCAAACAATACCGGCTGCAAGATTTTCTCGGTTTCAGGCCATGTCAACAGGCCGGGCAACTATGAAGTGCCGATGGGCACGTCTCTGAAGACATTGATTGAGGATCACTGTGGTGGTCTTCAGCATGGCACTGTGCCGAAGGCAATTATCCCCGGCGGTTCATCCACACCATGGATTCTGGCAGAGCACTACGATGTTCCGTTGACCTACGATGATATTATGAAGGCCGGTTCGTTCCTTGGTTCCGGTGCCATTATCGTCATGGATGAGACTGCTGATGTGGTTGCACTGACGCGCCGTCTCTCTCACTTCTATGCGCATGAGTCATGCGGGCAGTGTACACCGTGCCGCGAAGGCACCGGCTGGGTTGAGCGTGTGATGAACCGTATTGATGGCGGTAATGGCTGTGAAGGTGATCTTGAAGTGCTCAAAGAGGCGTCGGAGCACATGGCCGGACGAACGATTTGCGCATTGGCAGAGGGGGCTGCAGCACCCATTCTTTCCATGCTTGAGCATTTCCCGGATGAGGTGCGCAGTCGTTTGAAGGAGAAGTCGGCATGACAGTGCTGTTTATCAATGATGAGGAAGTCACAGTAACACCTGGCACAAGCATTCTTGAGGCGTGTCGTGAGCATGGTGTTGAGGTTCCCTATTTCTGCTATCACCCCGAACTGTCCGTGGCGGCGAACTGCCGCATGTGTCTGGTAGAGATTGAAGGCTGGAACAAGCCTGCTGCTTCATGCTGTACGCCGGTCGGCGAAGGCATGAAAATCACGACGCAGTCAGAAGCGCTTAGCAAAGATCGTGAAATGATGATGGAGTATTTGTTGATCCATCATCCGCTGGACTGCCCGGTCTGTGACCAGGGCGGGGCTTGCAAGCTACAGGATTATGCCGTTGAGCATGGTGCCAGACATGGCCGTTATGCGGAGCCAAAGCGGGCCGTGGTTGATCATAATCTGGGCCCGTTTGTCAGCACCTGCATGACACGCTGTATTCACTGTACGCGCTGTGTCCGTTTTGCTGAGGAGGTGGCCGGAACCAGCGACATGGGTGTGCTTAATCGCGGTGACCATATGCGTATTGACGGCATTGTTGAGGATTGTCTGAGTTCCGAATTGTCGGGCAACCTCTCTGATATCTGTCCGGTTGGCGCATTGCTGGACAAGCCGTCGCATGATGTCTCCCGTCCATGGGAGGTGGCGCGGCACAAGAGTACCTGCACCCAGTGCCCACAGGGCTGTGATATTACCATTGAGTCCCGTGGCGATGATGTGATCCGTATTCGCCCGGCAGAGAATGGCGTGGAGCCGTGGATCTGTGACCGTGGTCGTTATGTCTATGATGCATTCCGTTCCGGTCAGAGAATTCTTGAACCGAAGGTTCGCCGGGATGGCGAACTGGTCAGTGCTGACTGGGATGATGCCATTGCACGCGCTGTTGAGCTTCTGAAAGGAAGACGGGTCGGCATTCTTTTCTCGCCTGACTGGAGTGTTGAAGGCTTGACCGCCATTCGCCTGCTTCAGGATACCACCTTTGAGGGGGCGAAGGTCGCTTTTGACCTGCATCGCCGTGACATGCGCGAGTTTGCCTTTGAAGAGGGGCTTTCCATGACCACGCAGCAGATCGAAGATGCGGATCAGGTTGTTATTCTTGGCTCAGATTTGCGCCAGAGGCTGCCGGTGCTGATGCAGCGGCTGCGCAAACGTATCAATTCCGGCAAGCCTGTCAGTCGTATTGGCGCCATGAACTATCGCACCAACAGTGAGCCTACCAGCAATGCGCTGATCAGGCCGCGTGACTGGGCGGCAGTGATTGCCTTTGCCATGCAGCAGGTGTCCGGGTTGGGTAAAACAGCCGCAGGCATGGATGCGTGGATGGCAAAAGTTGAGGGGCGTCATGAGGCGGGGAAACTGCTGGCTGATGCTCTGATGGCCGATTCCTGTGCGCTGCTGGTAGGTGAGGAGATTCGCTGCCATGCTGATGCGGCGGCACTGATTTATGGCCTGGATCTGTTGATGCGTGCCTGCGGTCATGCCGAGGAAAGCAGAGATGGCCGTAATCTGATTCCTGAAGGGATGAATGCCCAGTTGCTCTCGTCGGTGTTTGGCGATGTTCGTACCAGTGCCGGGGATCTGTTTGATGCGGCCGCGGATGGTGAACTGGATGTACTGCTGTTGATTGGCAGTGATCCGCAGGGTGACGGCCTTTTCCCGGTTCAGGCCAAGCGTGCCATGGAAAAGGTTCCGCTGGTTCAGGTCGGCGCTATTTCCGGTCAGATATCCGAATTCGCCGAGGTTCAGCTGCCTGCCGCAGCCTATTCAGAGGTTGAGGGCAGCTTTGTAAATATGGAGGGGCGTGTTCGCGTTGCTGATCAGCCGCTCTCTTCGCTGGGCAATGAGCGGCCTTTGTGGAAAGTGATGATGCGTCTGATTCAGGCGATGGGTGGTGAAGTGCCGGCCGTTAACCTGGATGAGTTGCGTGAGCATGTGATTCGCTTTGCGCCGCAGTTGAAAGATGTCTGGAAGGCATCTGGTGAACAGATGATCGCGGCCGCCCGCAACAGCAAGGCGGTGCATCTGCCATCTGCAGAACATTCAGCCGGAGCACTGGATGTGGTGAGCCGTTACTCCATGTATCGTGAGGGTGCCTGGGCTCGTGCTTCCGAACTGCTGTGTGAGGCCGGTCGCTTACATGCACTGGATGATGTGTTGGTGCATCCTGAAACGCTTGCCGGAAAGGGAGCGGGCGAGTATAGCATCAGGAGTACATCCGGCAGCCAGAGCTGCTATGTCGGAGTCCGGGAAGATGTATCGCCCGGTGTGCTGTTTGTCGCCAAGCGCGGTATTGCCGGTGATCTTTCCAGTGAGGCGTATGCAGATTTGGAGGGAGGTGATTGATGGAGTGGCTTGATGTAGCAATCCAGGGCGGTATCTGGGCGCTTGAAATTCTGGCTATTGCCGTGCCGGTTGCGCTCTCCGTTGCCTATATAACGTATGCTGAACGCCGTGTGATCGGCTGGATGCAGGTGCGCAAAGGGTGCAACCGTGTTGGCCCGGCCGGCCTGTTGCAGCCGATTGCCGACGGACTGAAGCTCTTTCTGAAAGAGACCATTATCCCGACGGCAGCAAACAAATATCTGTTTGTGGCGGCGCCTGTCATGGCGCTGTTGCCTGCTCTGGTTGCCTTTGCGGTGGTTCCCTTTGGTGAAACGACGCTGTTTGGTCTCTGGGAGAGTGCGCATGTGATGGCCATTGCCAATCTGAATGTCGGCATTCTCTATGTGATGGCCATTTCAAGTCTGGGTATTTACGGTATTTTGATGGCGGGCTGGGCATCGAATTCCAAGTATGCCCTGATCGGCGCAGTGCGTTCAACCTGCCAGATGGTTTCCTATGAGATTGCCATGGGTTTCTCCATTGTCTGTGTATTGATCATGGCGGGAAGCATGAATCTATCCGAGATTGTGCATGCCCAGTCCGGCGGCTTCTGGCACTGGTACATGATTCCGCTCTTCCCGATGTTTATTGTCTTCTTTATCTCCGGCTGTGCCGAGACCAACCGTTCACCGTTTGACCTTCCGGAGGGCGAGGCGGAGCTGGTAGCGGGATTCTTTGTTGAGTACTCAGGCATGTGGTTTGCCACATTCTCGCTGGCAGAGTATGCGGCCATGATCCTGATCAGTCTGATGACGGCCATCATGTTCCTGGGCGGATGGTATGCACCGGTGCCGGTGGATTTTCCTGTCATCGGGGGATTTCTAAACGCCATTCCGGGAACCGTCTGGCTGCTGGCCAAGACATCCTTCCTGATTTTTGTCTTTATCTGGTTCCGCGCCACCTTCCCGCGTTTCCGTTATGATCAGCTGATGCGTCTGGGCTGGAAGGTGTTTCTGCCATGGACGCTGGGGTGGATTGCCGTGATCGGTATTGCTACCTACACGCCTGGCATCTCCGATATTATCGGCTACTGGCAGCCGTGGAGGTAATGGCATGAGTTTGATCAAACGCGCTCTCAAAACCTGGCTGCTGCTGGAATTGCTGCGCGGCATGGCGTTGACAGGCAAGTACCTTTTCAAGAAGAAGATTACTGTTGAGTATCCGGAAGAGCGTACGCCACTCTCGCCGCGTTTCCGTGGCCTGCATGCGTTGCGCCGTTATGAAAATGGCGAAGAGCGCTGCATTGCCTGTAAGCTTTGCGAAGTGGTTTGCCCGGCGCTGGCGATTTTGATTGAATCGGAAGAGCGCGATGACGGCACACGCCGTACCACGCGTTACGATATCGATATGACCAAGTGCATCTTCTGCGGCTTCTGTCAGGAGGCATGCCCGGTCGATGCGATTGTGGAGACGCAGGAGTTCGAGTATGCATCCGAGACCCGTGGCGAACTCTACTACACCAAGGATATGCTGCTGAATATCGGTGATCGTTACGAATCCCGGATTGCCGCCAACCTTGCGGCGGATGCGCCGCGCAAGGCGCCGGGTAAAGGTTAAGGAGAGGAGATGCTAGAAACCGCGTTCTTTTATCTGTTTGGAGGGCTCGCAGTAATTGCAGGCCTGGGTGTTGTGCTGGCCCGTAACACCATGCACTCCGTGATGTTTCTGATTTTCTGTTTCTTTAACTCTGCCGGGCTCTTCTTCCTGCTTGATGCCGAGTTTCTCGGCATTATCCTGATCCTGATCTATGTCGGTGCTGTCATGGTGCTGTTCATGTTTGTTATCATGATGCTGGAAGTGAACCGAGCCAAACTGCGCGAAGGTTTTCTTCAGTATTTGCCAATGGGCGGCCTGATTGCGGTGATACTGCTGGTGGAACTGATTGCCTCGGTAAGCAGCGGCGTGTTCGGTTCTGACAAAATGCAGCAGGCAGCGCACTTCGGGCAGGAAGTAAATAACACGGTTGAAATCGGCAAGGAACTCTACACGAAATACCTGTTGGGCTTTGAGGTGGCAGCCATCATTCTGCTGGTGGCGCTGGTGGGTGCAATTGTATTGACGCTGCGTGCCCGAAAGGATGCAAAATACCAGAATATTTCGGCGCAGGTGAAAGTCCGCAAGGAAGATCGTCTGCGCAAGGTGAGGATGTAATGGTACCACTGTCGGGTTATCTTGTTGTCGCTGCATGCCTCTTTTCACTGGGCGTGATCGGGCTGTTCCTTAATCGCAAGAATGTGATCACCATTCTGATGTATATCGAGTTGATGCTGCTGGCCGTGAATATCAACTTTGTGGCATTTTCACATTTCCTGAATGACCTGGCCGGGCAGATTTTTGTCTTCTTTGTGCTGACTGTGGCGGCCAGTGAAGTGGCTGTAGGTCTTGCCATTCTGGTGGCTTTCTACCGTCAGCGCCGCTCCATTGAAATTGAAGATATCAATACGTTGCAGGGTTAAAGGGAGGCTCTGGTGCAAGAGGTTTTGTCGCAAGAAACAATGCAAATGACACTCAGTGCAGTTGAGTTGCTGGCCATTCCCGCACTCCCGCTGATTGGCGCCATGGCCGCCGGTCTGTTCGGCTGGGCGCTGAAAGAGAAGCTTTCCCACTGGATTACCTGTGTTCTGGTGATTATTTCGGCCCTGTTATCTGTCCATGTATTTGTTCAGGTGATGGGTGGCGCATCGTTCCACGGCAACTTCTGGACATGGATAGTCTCGGATAACTTTATTGTGCCGGTTGGTATGATGATTGATCGCCTGACCACCATCATGATGATGACCGTCACCATCGTTTCCGCCTGTGTGCATGTTTATACCATCGGCTATATGCATGGCGATCCGGGTTATTCGCGTTTCTTCTCCTACATCTCCGCCTTCACCTTCTCCATGCTGGTGCTGGTGATGGGCAACAGCTTCTTTACCCTCTTCTTTGGCTGGGAGGCCGTGGGTCTCTTCTCCTATCTGCTGATTGGCTTCTGGTACAAGCGCGAAAGTGCAACCACGGCTGCGATGAAGGCGTTTATTGTGAACCGTGTCGGTGATTTCGGTTTTGCCGTCGGCATTCTGGCTGTCTGGTACTACTTCGGCACGGTTGAATATGCCAGGGTCTTTGCAGCCGTTCCGGCACTGGTTGGGAGTGGTGCATACCTCTCATTTTTGAACTGGGATATTTCCGCCATTACCTTTATCTGTCTGGCGCTGTTTATCGGCGCCATGGGTAAATCCGGTCAGGTGCCGTTGCATGTCTGGCTGCCGGATTCGATGGAAGGTCCGACACCCATCTCCGCCCTGATTCATGCGGCAACGATGGTGACTGCGGGTGTCTTCATGGTGGCGCGTCTGTCGCCAATGTTTGAATACTCGGAGGTGGCGCTGGTTGCCGTGACGTTGGTGGGTGCGATTACAGCCTGGATGTGTGCGACCATCGGCCTGGTTCAGAACGACATCAAACGTGTTATTGCCTACTCCACCTGTTCACAGCTCGGTTACATGTTTGTGGCCTGTGGAGTTTCAGCCTATTCGGCCGGCATCTTCCATCTGATGACACACGCCTATTTCAAGGCGCTACTCTTCCTGGCGGCAGGTTCGGTGATTCATGCGGTGATGGCTGAGCAGGATATCCGCAAAATGGGACGGCTACGCAAATATATGCCGATCACCTATATCACCATGTTGCTGGCGGCACTGGCGCTCTCCGGCGTGCCTCCGTTCGCAGGCTTCTTCTCCAAGGATCTGATTATTGAGGCGACCATGATACGTGAATTCACCGAGTTCGCCTGGGTCGGAAGCTTTGCATCATTTGCCGTGCTCTCCGGCGTGTTCATGACGGCCTTCTATACCTTCCGCATGTTCTTCCTGACATTCCATAATTCGGATCGTGTACCGGAAGAGACCAGGTCTCATCTGCATGAGTCGCCGAAGGTAATTACCGTTCCGTTGGCGATTCTTGCGGTTGGCGCGGTATTCTCCGGTATCTGGGGTGTGTCGGTGCTTGGTATCACCAACCCGGACATGATCGCCAACTATTTTGCCGGCGCGATTTTTGTTACCGATGCGCATAATCCGCTCATGGCGCTGGCCGAGCACGGCTCGCATGCGTGGTATCATTTCATCTTTACGGCACCATTCTGGCTCGCTATTGGTGGTATCGGTTTGGCCTATGCGATGTATTTCAAAGAGACAGCCATGCCTGCAAAGCTCGCCGGGGCATTCCCGCGCCTGCATACCTTCCTGCTTAACAAATGGTACTGGGATGAACTCTATGAGAAAATATTCGTCCGTCCGGCCCGCAATCTTGGCATGCTGTTGTGGCAGAAGGCTGATCTTGGTCTGATTGATGGCAAGCTGATTCATACAGGTATCGTGGATTCGATTAAGAATGGTGCTGCACGCCTGCGCACCATGCAGACGGGCATGGTCTATCACTACGCCTATGCAATGGTAATCGGTGTGTTCGGATTTCTGACATACCTGATGTTGAACGGATAAAGGGAGGGAGTGCCTACCATGGAATTGCATAACGTAATGGGCTTCCCGATTCTTTCGGTCAGTATTTTCCTGCCGCTGGCTGGTGCAATGCTGATCTGGCTGTTTGTCAGCAATGAGCAGGTGGTTCGCTGGTCAACACTGATTGTTTCCGTAGTGACATTCCTGGTGACGCTGCCGCTGGCCACGCGCTTTGATACAACAACCGCACACATGCAGTTTGAGGAGTTTCATCCCTGGATTGAGGCCTTCAACATCAACTATCAGCTGGGTGTAGATGGTATCTCCATGCCGTTCATTATTCTGACCAGCATGTTAACCATTATCTGTGTGATTTCTGCCTGGGAGTGCATCCAGAACCGGGTGAAAGAGTACATGATCGCCTTCCTGGTGCTGGAAACCACACTGATCGGCGTCTTCTCGGCCCTTGATTCCATTCTCTTCTACTTCTTCTGGGAAGCGATGCTGATTCCGATGTATCTGATTATCGGTATCTGGGGTGGCAAGAACCGCGTCTATGCAACACTGAAGTTTTTCCTCTATACGCTGGCAGGATCAGTGCTGATGCTGATTGCGCTATTGGCGATGTACTTCAAGTCCGGCGGTACATTCAGCATTCTGGCGCTGATGGACTATCCATTCGACTTTGAATGGCAGATATGGATCTGGATCGCCTTCTTTATCGCCTTTGCCGTGAAGGTTCCGATGTGGCCGGTGCATACATGGCTGCCGGATGCGCATACCGAAGCGCCAACGGCAGGCTCTGTGATTCTGGCAGGCATTCTGCTGAAGATGGGTGCCTACGGCTTCCTGCGTTTCTCACTGCCGATTGCGCCGGACGCATCACAATATTTCGTGCCGTTCATAGTTGTCCTTTCACTGGTAGCCATTGTCTATATCTCGCTGGTGGCGATGATGCAGAAGGATATGAAACGCCTGATTGCCTACTCATCAATTGCGCATATGGGCTTTGTGACGCTGGGAACCTTCATGTTCACCCAGCCAGCCGTGGAAGGGGCGATCATCAACATGATTTCGCACGGCTTTGTCGCGGCAGCACTCTTCCTCTGTGTGGGCGTGATGTATGACCGCCTGCATACCCGTGAAATCGGCGATTATGGCGGTGTTGTCAATGTGATGCCGGTTTTTGCAGCGGTGATGATGTTGTTCGCTATGGCTAATGTGGCGTTGCCGGGCGCCAGCTCCTTTGTCGGTGAGATCATGGTGCTGGTCGGCACGTTTGCGGCGGATCCGTCACAGATGGATATTTCTGCCAAGTGGATTGCCATTGCGGCCACATTGAGCGTGATTCTCTCCGCATGCTACACCCTGTGGATGTACAAGCGCGTCATCATGGGCGATATCAAAAACGATGCGGTGAAAACCATGCCGGATATGAGTGTGCGTGAGTTTGCCTATTTCGTGCCGCTGATTCTGCTGGTGCTCTGGATGGGCTTTTATCCGCTGCCGGTACTTGATGTGATGCACGAGTCCGTAGCGCATCTGATTGAGCAGGCAACAACCAGCAAACTTGAAGCTGCCGCCGCGCTGGCCGGTGCAGCACACGAAGTCGCACTTCACTGAGGTATTAAGCAATGGCTAACGTAGTTTTCCCGTTTCCGTTTCCGGTAAATCTGGAGATTCTTCTGCCGGAAATCATCATTGCGATCATGGCGATGATAATTCTTTTGTTTGATCTGTTTGTTCCCAAGGAGAAGAAGCAGGTTAACGCATGGTTAGCGATGATCGCCTGTGTAGTAGCTGCGGCTGCTACGGTGAATGTCACCAGCGCTGAAGGTTTAATGACATTCTACGGTTTCTTTGTTCTCGACCCGTTTGCCGCCTTTGCCAAACTGTTGATGCTGGCGGCGACCATTTTCGGCATTGTCCTGTCACTGGATTACATGAAAAAAGAGGCCAATATTGGTGAATATTATTCACTGATGCTCTTTGCGTTGCTCGGCATGATGCTGATGGTATCAGCGACAAGCTTTGTCACCATGTATCTGGGCCTTGAACTAATGGCGCTCTCCATTTATGTGCTGGTCGGTTATCAAAGGGATATATTGCGCTCATCGGAAGCGGCACTGAAATATTTCATTCTTGGCTCCCTTTCATCCGGCATGCTGCTCTACGGCATCACCTTCCTCTATGGTGCAACCGGCAGCTTTGATTTCAATGTAATGGGCGCTGCCATTACGGGCGCTGAGGATGCAGCCCGTACTGCAATACTGGTGGGCATGTTGTTTGTGCTGGCAGGCATGGCGTTCAAGGTCTCTGTAGCGCCATTCCATATGTGGACGCCCGATGCCTACGAGGGTGCGCCGACTCCTGTCACCGCATTTATGTCCGTGGCGCCGAAGGTGGCAGGTTTTGTTATTCTGATGCGGGTGCTGGTTGATGTGATGCCAGGCCTGCAGCATGACTATGTCACCATTCTTACTTGGATGGCGGTTCTCACGCTTGGTGTGGGCAATATTGCCGCCATTGCCCAGCGTAACATCAAACGTATGCTGGCCTACTCAACGGTCGGTCATGTTGGCTTTGTGCTGCTGGGTTTGATTGCCGCCAATGCCGATGGTTATGCCGGCGTATTGATCTACATGACGATCTATCTCTTTATGACTATGGGCGCATTTGCCATCATTATCCTGATGCGCCGTGATGGTATTCAGGGTGAGTTGCTGGATGATTTTGCCGGCATGTCCAAGGTTCGGCCCGGTTATGCGCTGGCGATGGGGCTGATGATGTTCTCGCTGGCCGGGATTCCGTTCCTGGGCGGCTTCTGGGCCAAGTTCGCCGTTATTGCAGCGGTCATTGATGCAGGCCATCTCTATCTCGGCCTGATCGCGATCCTCTTCTCGGCAGTGGGTGCCTTCTATTACATCCGCGTGGTGAAATATATCTACTTCGATGAAGAGCGGGTGGCCTTCAACTTCAGTGAGAATCGCCTGATGCAGGCAACCGTTGCACTGACATCGATTGTTATTGTTGCCATTGGAGTTTATCCCGATCCTGTCATGGATATTTGCAAAACAGCTCTGGCAGGGCTGGTCTAAGTTAAATCCGGTTTATCTTTTCAGAGGCGGGCCATTGGCCCGCCGTTTTTTACATGGCTGAGAAAGGGCATATCGATTCTCGTATGTTTAAAAATGCCAAAGCCTGCGAATCAGACAGTTGTCAATACCCTGAACAGGGGTATTGTGATTGCTTGTATGATAAAATATATTTCCGGTCGTACAGTTGATAGACTGGTTTATATTTAGATTCCCCTCAAAAAGTCACAACCCATTGATATATTGAGACAAAGCGA
>CAZLJF010000040.1:0-14412 GCA_964559845.1 uncultured Zetaproteobacteria bacterium
CCAGAGTGCAGCTATGCATATGATTGAGTCAGACTATTATGCACCAGGCAGTAACGCTCATTTTGATTGAAGCGCTGCGGAACGGCCCATTACCACCCTGGAGGCAAACAGGTGAAGCGTTCTGCGCTCGCGGAGCCAATGCCAAACCATCGGGTGGCATAAAATTTATGCTGCCCGATTGCGTTGCGGAAGACCGGGTCAGAAGTTCACTCGATAGTGTGCATCCAGCCAGCAGACAGGAAGAGTTTCGCCGGAAGGAAAAGTAAGTGCGGATTTCCGGGTGCTCACAGGGTCACCCCTCTCCTCGCCGGCATGACAACTCACACTGACGCTATCCAGGTTAGGGTCCATCAGTTCAGTCATATCAAGCACTTCAACCAGATCACCATTGCTTTTGTCCCGTAGAAACATGGCGCCTCCTTCGGATGGCAGCGTTAAAGAACCACCCTACCCCTAGTTAAGCAGGCAAAAGCCCGATTGTCCAAAGCGGCGACTGAACCTTTTCAGGACCGAGGGGCCAGCAGTACGATATCAATCCGGCGATTCTTTTCCCTGCCCTGTGCGGTCTCATTATTGGCAATCGGCTTCTCCTCGCCGAAGCCAACGGCCTGTATCACACGCCTGCCTTCAAGCTTCTCCATCAGATAGGTCTTCACGGACTCCGCACGACGCTCGGATAGCTTCTGGTTATAGAGATTCGCTCCGACTGAATCTGTATGCCCTTCAACACGAACAGCGCGTTTGGGGAACATGACCATCGACTGGGTTGCGCTGTCAAGCATCGCGTAAGTATTGGGTGGGATCACTGCACTGCCGCTTCTAAAGTTCAGGCTCTTCATACGCAGGATCACATCAGCATCCGGTGTCAAAAGAATCTCAACATCATCCGGATTAAACAGTTTGGTCAGACGCTTGATCTTGGCTTCGGCATCACGCTTGACCTGCAGTTTCCTGCGCAACTCCTGCATACTGGCCAAATCGCCTTCATAGGTTCCCAACTTGGCATTGAGACTTTCGATAACCTTGTCAGATTCCCGCAACTGCTGCTGATAACCCCTCTCCATCTCTGCAATAGCCTGTTGCAACATAAAGGCTTGCTGCTCGGCATCCTTGGCATTGGCAAGATCAATGCCCAGATGCTTTCCAAGCAGGCGAAAACGCGCCTCTTCGGCATCAACCATTTTTTCAATTTCAGACGGATTCTTACTTATCCGATTTCCCAATGCAGCAATCTTCATGGCACGCTCGGCCTTATACTCGCCCTGTTTTGAAGCAGCATACATTTTTACCTGGGCATCCGGATCATTCTTGATCAGTTTTTCTACCCTCTTCTGTGCCGCAAGCGCTTCATTCAGGGCGTTTGGAGCATACTTTCTTGCCTGCACCTTTCGCGCTGCGGCAATGCCTTTTGAAATCGGCCGGACAAACTGCTCGCGCACAGCCACCACCTGAGCGGCACGGATGGTATTTCGGGCCAGTTTTGCCTGGCTTTCGGCCTTCCTGATATCACCATCCTCAACCGCCTCAATCACACGACTGAAATCACGTTCTGCACGCTCCACAAGATCTGCACGCAGATGACGGGGATCAGCCATCTGCATCCGGTCACGGGATTCAACAAGATCAGAAAAGTGACTGGCCATCTTCTGGGTTGCCTCTATAGCCAGAACAAGATGCTCGACGCTGTTATCCAGTTCCCGCCTTGCTTTTTCATTGTTTCCTGAAGCTATATACGCCTTGGCATTCTCAAGCGACTCTTTTGCTTCTGCATAGTGTCTTGGTGAAAATTCCAGAGCACGAAGCTGTTCAGCCTCGGCCATACGACCTTCAACCTCTTCCATCGTGATGGCCTGCGCACTAAATGCGGCGGACATCAGCACGGGGAAAATCATCAGATAGCGAATCGCCTTAGCCATATTGTTAAACATATCAGCCCCCTTGAACAGGAAATGACGCATGCTGAAACAAGCGCAACAGCAAGCAAGTGATATCGGTCACAAAATAAAACATGTCGATTATAGCAATAAAACTGTTTTTCCGGCATGCTCTTTCGAAGCGAGCACTACCTCTGTCAATCAATCACTTTCAGAATCGCTTCACATGCCTGCTTGGCATCATCGAACAGCATCATGGTTTTATCCATATAAAACAGATCGTTATCCAGGCCTGCATAACCGGCAGCCAGCGAGCGCTTGATGACGATCACATGCTGGGCTTTTGATACTTCGAGAATCGGCATACCGTAAATCGGACTGGCCGGATCAGTTTTTGCTGACGGATTGACCACATCATTGGCGCCGATCACCAATGCCACATCAGTATCGGCGAATTCGGAATTGATCTCATCCATCTCATAAACAATATCATACGGCACATCAGCTTCCGCCAGCAGCACATTCATATGCCCCGGCATACGCCCTGCCACCGGATGAATGGCAAACTTCACATCCACCCCCTGCTCCATCAGAACATCCACCATCTCTTTAAGTGCATGCTGGGCACGTGCTACGGCCAGGCCGTAGCCCGGCACGATCACCACCGAACGCGCATTGCCGATCAAAAAGGCTGCATCCTCGGCCGCACCCGCCTTGACCGGACGATCGCCGATAGTCGTGGCCGCACCTGTCGTCGCTGTATCTCCGCCAAAGCCACCGAGCAGCACATTGAACAGCGATCGGTTCATCGCCTTGCACATAATGTAGGAGAGAATTGCACCGGATGAGCCGACCAGTGCACCGGCAATAATCAGCATGTTATTGCCGAGCGTAAAACCGATTCCGGCAGCAGCCCACCCTGAATAGGAGTTTAGCATGGAGACGATTACCGGCATATCGGCACCGCCGATCGGAATAATCAGCAACACACCCAGCACAAGGGCTGTCGCCAGCATCAACAGAAATGCAGACCAGCTCTGATCGATGCAGAATACAATGCCCGCACCAATCATCACCAGACCCAGTATCAGATTCACAAGGTGCTGGCCTCTGAATACAACAGGGCTGCCTGAAACCAGCCCCTGCAGTTTGGTAAAGGCCACAATGGAGGCCGTGAATGTGATGGCGCCAATAAAGGTTCCGAGGAACAGTTCAATCCGGCTTGCCAGATGCAGGCCACCATCGGCCGCGGCAATACCATATGCCGCCGGATCGTAAAAGGCGGAGACTGCAATCAACACCGCAGCCAGGCCGACCAGCGAGTGCATGAATGCAACCAGTTGCGGCATATGGGTCATGGGAATCTTGCGAGCGGCGATAGCACCAAATACGCCGCCTGCCACAAGTGCGGCAAAAATCCAGGCGTAGTTTTGCACACTGTCCAGCTGCAGCGTCACCACAATGGCAATCGCCATACCAATCATGCCAAACAGATTGCCCCGGCGTGATGATTCAGGGGATGAGAGCCCCTTCAGGGCCAGAATAATCAGGACTGAAGCGGCCAGATAGGCCAGCGCCACCATGTTTACACTCATGAATAATCCCCTTACTGCCGCTTCTTGAACATGGCCAGCATACGTTGCGTCACCATGAAACCGCCAAAGATATTCACGGCGGCCAGCCCGACCGCGACCAGCCCCAGCACCGTTGCCAGATTCATCTCCGCAGGCCCGGCAGCGAGAATCGCCCCGACAATGACAATGCTCGAAATAGCGTTAGTCACACTCATCAACGGCGTATGCAGTGCCGGTGTCACATTCCACACCACGTGATAGCCGACAAAGATGGCCAGCACAAAAACGGTAAAGGCCAGAATAAACGGATCGGCTGAATCCTGCGCGGCCTGAGCCGCCTCTGTGGCAACCTGCACCGTATCAATCACGCCCTGATTCATGCCCCGCCTCCTCTCTTGTCACCAGTCATTTCACCAAAAAACTGTGGCTTTAAAATCTCGCCATCCCGGCAGAGAAGTGAGCCTTCAACAATCTCGTCTTCCATATCCAGCTTCAGCGCCCCGTTCTCGGCATCAATCATCGGAGCAATGAAGTTATACATGTTACGCGCATACAGGCTGCTTGCATCAGCCGCCATCAATGCCGGAATATTGCTGATACCAATCAATGTTACGCCACTCTCTGTCTGATAAACCGCGTCGACTTCCGTCAACGGGCAGTTGCCTCCCATTTCAGCGGCCATATCCACAATCACCGATCCCGGCTTCATGGCTGCAACCGTCGCTTCGGCGATCAGGACAGGCGCAGGCTTTCCCGGAATCAGCGCCGTAGTAATAATGATATCGGCGGCCGTAGCATGTTTATGAATCAGCTCAGCCTGCTTCTGCTTGTACTCTTCAGACATCTCTTTGGCATAGCCTCCGGCATCTTCAGAATCCTCATCTACAGGCACCTCAATAAACTTCGCACCCAGACTCTCCACCTGCTCCTTGGTTGCCGCACGAACATCAAATGCCTCAACCACGGCACCCAGTCTGCGCGCCGTTGCAATGGCCTGAAGACCCGCCACGCCAGCCCCCATCACCAACACCCTGGCTGGCTGCACGGTTCCGGCAGCCGTCATCATCAACGGCATGAACCCCTTGTAGTGTTCCAGAGCCAGCAGCACTGCCTTGTAACCGGCAATGTTGGCCTGGGAAGAGAGCACATCCATGCTCTGGGCCCGGGAAATACGGGGAATCATCTCCATGGAGAAGCAGCACAGGTCTGCATCATTATATTTCTTCAACAGTGGATTGGTGAATGGTGAGAACAGGCCGGTGACCACTGAACCTTTTTTTATTGCACCGATCTCCTCTTCAGAGGGCGCGCGCACCTTCAGCACCAGATCGGCAGCAGCGCATGTATCGGCGAATGAGGATGCAACTGTCGCACCGGCTTTGGCAAACGCCTCATCCGGAATATCTGATCCCTCGCCTGCTCCCCTTTGTACAGAAACACTGCAGCCGGCCGCAATATATCTCTTTACTGTTTCAGGCGTAGCTGCAACCCTGGTTTCATTGGCATAGGTCTCTGCAGGAACTGCAATGTGCATTTCATCCCCCTAACGCGCAGCGTTGTAGTTTATCACGTTAACGTGGATGAAAATGATTCATCCATTCATCTGTTCCATGTCAAAACAATCCGATCAACTATCACGACTGAAAAGAGCCCGGCATTTTATGTCCCGCGCCGGCTTTTACAAGTGAAGTTCAACTTTTAAAACCACATCTGTTTCATGGGTAGGCAGGTCCATATCGACCAGTTCCGAAGCTGGCACATAGACATGCGGATAACGAAACAGGTCATTGTCCAGAGGCTTGCCATCATAGACAAGCAGATCAAGATCCAGTGTTCTCGGCTTCCATGAACCCTCGGAGCGATCCCGGCCATGCCTGTCTTCCAGACTCTTGAACCAATGTACAAGCTCTGCCCGCTCCGGAACAGATTGAATCAGGCAACAGGCATTGAGAAAGTCATCACCCTTCATGCCGACAGCCCTGGAGCGGTAAACAGCGGAAAAGCGGGCATCAGGGAAACGGCTCCTGATTTCAACCGCTGCTGCAGCCAGATGGCGCTCCGGGTCAATATTTGAACCCATACCGACCAGCGCGACCGTCATAATCTGCAGCTTCCCCGCTCAATAATAACGGCCACATTCTCCGATCCCCGGACAGCGCCCGGCTTGGACATCTTCAATCTGAGCCACGGCACATGAAACTCATTGATGATAATTTTTGCGCACTCTTCCGCCAGCGACTCGATCAGGCCAAAGCTGGATGCCTCCACATATGAAATCAGCCGTTTTGATACCGCTTTGTAATCAAGTGTATCGGTAATATCATCCGTTTGAGCTGCTTTTGAAATATCCCATGCCATCTTCAGATCAAGACGAACCATCTGGCGAATCTCGCGCTCCCAGTCATAAATACCAATCACGGTACGCACTTCCAGACCTTCAATAACAACAAAATCATATTGATTCATACCGACTCCTCACAACAACCACACCAACAAAACATCCCGAAGCTTGACACAAAGCTACAACCCCACACAATTCGCGCCTTTTTGAAGAAGGCCTGAAAGGAGGTTTCATGACTTCAGATACAATCAAGGTAACCGAAGAGGTCGTTTCATGCTCCGACAACGGGCAGCATCCTCTGGTCTATATCAAACTGAACAACGGCAAAGGCAGCTGCCAGTACTGCGGCCAGATATTCGAACGGGTTGAAGAAAGAAACAGAGCAGCCTGACTTGGCGCTATCAGCTACGCTGACGCACCAACTCAAATAGCGACACGCCCGTCGCCACCGATACATTCAAAGATTCAACACTCCCTGGCATCGGAATATTCAACAACTGGTCACACGCCTCGCGTACCAGACGGCGCAACCCCTTTCCTTCCGCCCCCATGACCAGCCCGATCGGGCCCACAAGGTCTGCAGTATAAATATCCGTATCGGCTTCGCCGGCAAGTCCGCATATCCAGAAGCCCGCACCCTGCATTGCCTTGATGCTGCGCACCAGATTGGTGACTTGCAGCACCGGCAGGCGGGAGAGTGCCCCGCAGGCACTCTTGGCAACCACCGGTGAATGCAGGTCAGCCGCATGATCTTTCGGCATCACCACGCCGGCGCATCCTGCTGCCTCTGCCGTACGCACACAGGCACCAAGATTGTGCGGATCAGTCACCTGGTCGAGCAGCAGCACCAGCGGTTGACTCTCCATATCCAATGATTCAAGCCATTGATTAAAAGAGATCTTCCGGACTTCTGCTGATACCAGCCGGGCAACCACTCCCTGATGCACTGCTCCCCCGGCATACCGATCCAGCGCCTGCCGCGGTACAAAGGAAAAACGGATACCGCTCTTCTTTGCCAGATGGATCAACTCATTAAGCCGGGGATGTTTCTTACCCTTCTCAAGCAGCAGTTCATCAACGGATTCCCCTGCCTCAAGCGCATGTTTCACGGCATGAATGCCAGCAATCATTTGTGTCATTCGGCAAGCCTAACAATAAACAAGCTGGCCGACATCAGATTCAGATATTAAGAACATATAAATACCCGATTTGGGTCAAAGCAGGACAATCAGAACCAACCGTTCTCCTTGAAAGAGAGCACATCCGTGCCAGCAATCAGGAAATGATCCAGCACCTTGATATCCAGCGGTGTGCAGGCCTCTGCCATACGCCGGGTTAACCGGATATCTTCTTCACTTGCTTTTGGTGTTCCACCCGGATGATTGTGAAAAAGAATCAGCCCCTTGGCATCGAGTTCCAGTGCACGCTTCATCAGATTACGTGGATAGACTGCCGCCCGATCCACGGTTCCTTCAAACAGAATCTGCGTTGCCACATGCCGGTTCTGCTGGTCGGTAAAGATAGCGCCGAAGCACTCCATACCCCGCCCCTGTACCAGAAAACGCAGGTGTGCCTTTACCTTTTCAGGCCGGTCAAACACCGACTTTCCGGGCAGGTCTGAAGCCAGGTAACGCACCTCCACCTGCCGTACCAGCGTTAAAAATACCGCTCCCTTTTCACCCAGGCCGTCAATCTGTCTCAGTTCCGCAACCGGTGCATCAAACACACCGGCCAGTGTTCCGAATACCTTGAGAAGACGTTTGGCAATCGGTTTTACATCAATCCGGGGGATGGCATAGGTCAGTAACAGTTCAAGCACTTCATAGTCATGGAAGCCCTCAAAGCCGTTTCTGGAAAAACGCTCCCTTAATCGCTCTCGATGCCCGGCTGCAAGTGTCGTCAACACGTCCTCCAACAACTCAAAACCACCCCTCCATGCAAGCGGATCAGCTCCGGAAGGTCAAATTCATCTGCCCGCTCCCCTCTTTTTATCCATCAAAGATGGCAGGACAAGGCGCCGAAAAAACGCTACAATTAACGCATGAGAATTCTTCGACGCCAATTAATGGATCTGCTGGAAGAGGCAAGGCTTCAACAGGGAATAGAAGAACTTCCAAAGCGCCTGCGGTCGGCTCTGCTGCATGATACACTTAAACTGTTGCCGCATCCCGGCGAACCCGCCAGTAAAAAGCGTGTCGATCTTCACTTTCGCACCATCAGCCATGGCACCCTTCACCGCCACCTGGTGACCATCCGCTGCCCCGACCAGGCCTTCTATCTTGATGCCATCAAGGGCTACCTGCTGCGCAGCGACATTCAGCCCATCAGCCAGCAAACCATGGTCGCCGCCATACAGTGTGATGACGAATTATGCGATATCTATCTCCGCCATCCCGATCAGCAGTCGGATGATAACTTCATGTTCATTGCCCTTCATCTGTCAGCCACACTCCTGCCGGACTGTACAGCCACCTGTCAGGATATCAGCGCCATTCTGCGCGCCGTGGATCTTTCAGTCTGTGATTTCCAGCAGATGCAGGAAAAGTTCACAGCCATAACAGAAAAGGTCAGGCATGATCATCACCCTGCCGCAGAACTTCTGGAGTGGATGAGTCAGGACAAATACCTCTTCTTCGGGATGCAGGCTGATGGCACACGCCTTGGACTATTGCGGGACCGCCGTGCCATGGAACGTATTGCCCCCGGGCTGCACAGGGAGGTTGAGAGCACCCCGGCGCCCACCGGCCCCGGTATCGAATGGCTGCACCTGGCTGCATGCCAGCACTATCTGTACAGCGCTGCCAATGTAGAAGCCGTGCGGATTTGCTGGCGTCATGGAAAAGAGAGACTGAAACATGCCATCCTGATCGGCCACTTTTCGCGCAGCGCCAGGCATGTGAATGCCAGCCAGGTACCATCGCTTCATCAGCACTGGCATGCGCTGCAGCAGCACTCAATTTTACGGCACTCGGCATTCTATCGGCGGGAAATAAGAACCCTCTACGACAGGCTACCCAAGCCGTTGCTGCATTCGGTTCCGGCCAAGGCATGGCTTGCACCACTGAAAAGCATCGTCGACATGACCTCCCCCACCCAGACATCCACATCTTTCCTTAAACCTGCCGTGGGAAATCTCGACTACCTGCTGATTGCCATGCCTGCCAACCGCTTTGGCCCGAATATCCTGCACCATATCGAGACAACAGTTCAGGAACAGCAGTTGACTATCCATGGTTCCGAGTCATTTGGTATCGGCCCCTACCGCATCATCATTCTCGCCATCCAGCCAGCCAGCGAATCAGAACCTGAATTCGAACTGGCGACTGTTTCAGATGCTGTCAACCAGTGCATTATTTTCTGGAAGGATCGCGCCAAGAGAACACTGTTAAGCCATGCCAATGAGATCAACCTTCCCGACACACTGAAAGAACTTGAGCAGCTACCCGCGCTTTACCAGGAGCTGTTTCCACCCACCCAGTTTCTTGCCGATATCCAGGCAAGGGAATATGTACTCTCCAGCTGCAGAACCATCATTCGGGTGCGTCAGGGTGGAAAAGGCGATATTGAACTGCATATTATCACCTGCAGAACCATGCCGCTGGGCGAACTGGTCGACAAAATTCAGGCCTTCGGCCTGATTGCCATTCAGGAGGCAGTCGTTGATTTTGGCCATGAAAAACAGCGCGTACGAATCAGTTGCATTCGCTGCAACACACCGACCGAACTGCACCGTGATGGCCTTGAACGGTTGCGCCACGGACTGGAACTCGTATTTAACGGCGAGGCGGATCACGATCGGCTCAATGCGCTTCTCACAACCACGGCGCTGGATATCAATCAGATTGGTGTCCTGATCTCCCTGAGAAACCATCTGGTTCAAATCATGCCGGAAGTAGCTCCCATGCCCCTGTCCGACATGCTGCTTCGCCACCCGATGGTTTCCGAGCGTCTTCTTCGCCTCTTTGCGGCGCTTCACCTTCCATCCATGCCTGGCAGCTATTTTTCCCAGGTAAAACTGGAGTTTGAACAGGGAATGGTGGATGTACACAGCCTGACAGACGACCGCTGGTTCCGCGCTCTGGAAAAACTGGTAGAGGCAGGCGTTCGCACCAATGCATTTGTTCGCCAGGCAGGGGAGCCGATTGCAGTTAAAATCGACCCGAGCCTGCTTGATTTTGCTCCCCGTCCACGCCCGTACCGTGAAATTTTCGTTCACGGGGTTCATGTGGAAGGGGTACATCTGCGTGCAGGCCCTGTAGCCCGTGGTGGCATCCGCTTTTCAGACCGCCCTGCCGATTTCCGCACCGAGGTGCTGGATCTTATGTCCACCCAGGTTGTCAAAAACGGTCAGATTGTCCCTACAGGGGCCAAGGGAGGCTTTGTCATTCGTGGTGGATCGGGAGCGGACTTCTTATTACAGCAATACCGCATGTTCATCCGTACGCTTCTGGAGATGACCGATAATCTGGTGCATGGCGAAGCCATTGCGCCTGACGGTATTCGCATCGCCGAAAATGACCGGGATGACCCCTATCTGGTGGTTGCTGCCGACAAGGGAACGGCACGTTTCTCTGATGATGCCAATGAAGAATCCCGCCTCGCCTGTTTCTGGCTTGATGATGCCTTTGCCAGCGGCGGCAGCCAGGGCTACGACCACAAGGCTGTCGGTATCACGGCCCGTGGCGCATGGGTCTGTGCAGCACACCATTTTGATCTGCTTGGCAAGGATGCCTATAACGATCCCCTTCGCGTTGTCGCTATTGGTGATATGAGTGGTGATGTATTTGGCAACGGCATGCTGCTCAATCCCAATATACTGCTGATCGGCGCCTTTAATCACACTCATATCTTTCTTGATCCCGATCCGAATCCGAAACAGGCGTTTGCTGAACGCCAACGCCTGTTTGCAAATGCCTCGGGATGGGATCAATACAACCCCCGGCTAATCAGCCGTGGTGGCGGTGTGTTTAAGCGTAATGCAAAATCGATCCCCCTCTCCGAAAGAGTACGCAAGGCACTGGGCGTTGAATCGCACTCACTCTCCGGCGAGGCGATGATCCAGGCACTTCTGAAAGCAGATGTGGATCTTCTCTATAACGGCGGTATCGGCACCTATATCAAGGCCAGCCATGAAACAGACCATGAAGTGCAGGACCCGGCCAACAACAATGTGCGTATTGATGCCAGCCAGTTGAAAGCCACCGTTGTCTGCGAAGGCGGCAACCTTGGCCTCACCCAGCGGGCGCGTATCGAGTTCGCACTTCATGACGGCATCATCAACACCGATGCTATCGACAACTCTGCCGGTGTGGATATGTCCGATCATGAGGTCAACCTGAAGGTTCTCTTTTCCACACCTGAGATGGTTCATACGTCGACATCAAAACGGAACAACATACTTAAACAGGTGGAGGGTGCGGTTACAGAGCAGTGTCTGAACAACAGTCTGCAGCAGTCCCGGGCTCTGACACTTGCTGTCCATGATGCCCGTGAACATCTGCCGCGCCTGACAAGGCTTCGTGACACATTGATAGCTGACAAACGCCTGGATCTTGCAACCGATGCCGACATGGATAATGACAATACGCTGTCGCTCCGCCCCCAACTGGCCATGCTGCTTGGCCACGAAAAGAATCGTATCCATGATGCGCTGGACGCTGAACAGTTTCACGCAAACAGCTGTTTCAGCAAGCAACTGTTGAAGGATTACTTCCCCGCTCCGCTATGGCATCGTTTCTCTTCTGCCATGCAGCAGCATCCATTGGCCACAGGAATTATCCACACCCAGGCCAGCAACCATATTATCAATCATATCGGCCTGGCCTCCGTCCACCACCTGCAGAGCCTGCTGGATCAGTCTGTCAGCAACATTGTACAGGCACTGCTTTTGGCAGAAGCACTTCTGGATGCGGACCAGTTGCGGGAAAATATCTGGGCAACAGTTGAAGATAAACAGGCCGTCTGCCACATTCAGCGGAACATACAGGAGTATGTCATGCACTTTGCCGAAGAGCTGCTCCGCCTCTGCCCCGTTCACGAGCTTGACCTTGCATGGATAAAGAGGCAGCGGTACGGACTGCGCCGTTTCCGCAACTCCCTGGCTGCTCAGGGCATCGGCGGCATAGAAAACAGCCGTTATCTGGAACTGTTAAAATCAGCCTCGCAGGCTGGCCTCTCCCCGACCGATGCAGCCCACCTTGCCGCCATGCCGGAACTGGCCCAGATGGCTACTGCTGTTCACATCAGTGCTGCGGAAAAGATGCCGCTCTCTCAATGCCTGAAGGCAACCCAGGCATGCATGCATCTGCTTCCATTCCCTGTGCTTGAATCTTCTCTGCGTTCACCCCTGTGGGCAGAGCGGGAGGCACACGCACTGCGCCGGGAGTGGCTACACCGGCTGACTTTGCTGAAACAGCGTGCCACACAGCAACTTCTGCAGCATAAATCCCGCTCTCTGATGGAGGCGGGAACACGACTCTGGGGCCAACATAAACATTGGCAACACCTGCAGAAGACCATCCGGGCCGGCTGGTCGCATGAGACTGCTGATGTCATGGATGAGGCGGAAAGACTGCGACTCATTCTGGCTCTGACCCATCTTGAGTCAGTCATTGATGAAAGCTGATGATTGTTACTGCGCCGCATAGGCTCCGTCTCCCGCAGGCGCCCCGGTATAGCGCGCAACGCTGCAACCGGAAGTTCAACCATAAATTTCATGATATAAAATATTTTGACGCCGTTGCACCTTATCACGACACTAAGGCCATGCGGCCTGCTATTGCATACATAAATATTGCGAACCTGAAACACAATTTTCATCTGCTGGAGCGTCGCTCCGCAGGCTCTGAAATCATGGCGGTCGTGAAGGCCAATGCCTATGGACACGGCCTTGATCTGGTGATTCCGGCCCTGTTTGAGGCTGGCTGCCGGCACTTTGCTGTCACTGATGCCCGCGAAGGAGCAAAGGCCAGAGAACTGCTTCCCGGAGCAGAAAGCATTGTTCCGCTTTCGGGCATTTTTGATCAGGCCGATGCTGAACTGACCTGTAAGCACCACTTGGCACCGGTCATTATCCATGAACATCAGGCGGAGCTTCTGCATGCGGCAGGATTTACCGGTGCGGTTTGGGTGAAAATCAATACCGGCATGCAGCGACTGGGTGCGGAGCGCCCGGCACAACTGATACGCCTGTGCCGCGACAAAGGTATCCGGCTGGCCGGTATCATGTCGCATCTGGCATGTGCCGACACGCCGGAGCATCCGCTTAACAGGCTCCAGGCAGAAGAGTTTTCAAGGCTGCATCAGAAACTTGCGCCGAAGAGTGCCGCCTCGCTGCTGAACAGTGCGGGCCTTGTGGCACTGCCCGACCATACCTGTAACTTCATACGCCCCGGCATTGCACTCTATGGTGCAGAGCCTGTGCCAGAAGAGCCCCTGGGACTGAAACCCGTTATGCAACTTACCGGAAAAGTCATGCAAGTGCGTCAGGTTTCCAAAGGCGCAAGCCTCTCCTATGGCGCCAGTTTTACCGCACCGCATCAGATGCAAATTGCTGTGGTCAGCCTGGGATATGGCGATGGCCTGCCACGCCGCCTTTCAAATCAGGGGGTCGCCGTTCATAAGGG
This sequence comes from uncultured Zetaproteobacteria bacterium, assembly GCA_964559845.1. Lineage (GTDB taxonomy): Bacteria > Pseudomonadota > Zetaproteobacteria > Mariprofundales > Mariprofundaceae > WSZY01. Next base: position 13,415 of record CAZLJF010000040.1, read on the forward strand.
AAACAGTTTTCCAGTTGTCGGGCGCGTCTGCATGGACTTCTGCCTGATCGACTGTACCCATCAACCCCTCAACCCCGGCGACAACATAGAGTTCTGGGGAGCACAACAACGCGCCAGCGATGTTGCCCGCTCCATTGACACCATCGCTTATGAACTTTTCACCGGCATTGGCCAACGAGTCTGCCGCAAAGCAATCTGAATGAAGTTCCTGCAATCCATTGGAGCCGTTGTTGAAATGCTTTTAGCCCAGTTAGGGCTCTATGCGGCGACACTGGGGCAGATTGCCAGCCGTATATTAACAGCACCCCGCTATCCGCGGCTGATTCTTGAGCAGGCGGAAGAGGTGGGTGTCCAGTCCCTGCCCGTTGTGCTGTTAACTGCGCTGTTCACCGGCATGGTACTGGCACTGCAGTCCTACATTGTCTTTCACCGCTTTGCTGCCGAAAGCATGATCGGCGTTGTTGTATCACTCTCCATGGTGCGTGAACTGGGCCCGGTGCTGGTCGGCCTGATGGTGGCCGGGCGTATTGGTGCCTCTTTTGCAGCCGAGCTCGGCACCATGCGGGTGTCGGAACAGATTGATGCACTGTGGACACTCTCTACCGACCCCCTGCGTTATCTGATCATGCCGCGTGTGATTGCTGCCATTGTCATGATGCCCCTGCTGGTCGTGGTTTCCGATTTTATTGGTATTTATGGCGGTTATGCCATCAGTGTTTTCATGCTCGACCAGAATCCTGCCGTCTATATGGAAAAAACAACCCAGTTCATGGAACTAATCGATTTTTACTCGGGCCTGATAAAGGCCGCCTTCTTCGGTATGCTGATTGGCGTTATCGGCTGCACGGAAGGCTTCAACTGCAAGGGCGGCGCAGCGGGCGTGGGAAGGTCCACGACACGTGCTGTCGTCATCTCCTGCATGAGTATTCTTATCTCCGACTACTTCCTGACCGCATGGATGTTTGGATGAGAGCGCTACCATGAGCAACGAACAGCAA
>CAZLJF010000041.1:0-14015 GCA_964559845.1 uncultured Zetaproteobacteria bacterium
ACCCAGTAGGTGCCGGGCTTATAGGGGGTGGCGATGGTCTCGCCAAGCCCCAGCAGTATGCCATCAACCAGCTCCTGCCGGTCAATGGCAAAGGCCAGCGCCTCTCTCACCCGTACATCGTCAAACGGTTTTCTGGTGAGATTAAAGCCGAGGTAGGTATAAGCGAAGTTGAGATACTTGTAGCGTCTGTAGTTGGCCTTCAGCACCGGCTTCATCTCAAAGAGGCGTCGGTACTGGATCGGGGTCAGCCCCATCGAATCAATATTGCCGGCAGAGAGCTCAAGAAATTGTGTGGCCGGATCCGGGATAATACGGGTCATGCGCTCCGTGATCCAGACATCGCCATCAAAATAGTCGGGATTGGCGCGCAGCAGGATCGACTGCTGGGGGAGCCACTCCGCCAACATGTAGGGCCCCACGGTTGCCTTTGGCTTGCGTGCAAGTTCTGTATGCATGATATCTTCGCCTTCAAAGATATGCTTGGGGAGAATGGAGAGTGAAGACCATGTAGAGAGCGCCGGCGAGTAGGGTTCGGAATAGAATACGCGGAAGGTCAGCTTATCCGGCGTTTCAAAGCGCACCACCTTGGCGTAATCAGATTTGTACGGACTCTGTGTATGTTTATCCTGGATCAGGGCAAGCGTGAAGGCGCAATCCGCCGAGGTAAGAGGCGTACCATCCGTCCATTGCAGCTGTTTTCTCAGTTTGAATGTGATGCTGAGCTGGTCATCGGATACCGTCCAGCTCTCCGCCAGTTGCCCGGTCAGTTCAAGATTACGGTCATACTTCAGCAGGGAGAGGTAGAGCTGTCCTGCCACTGCATGGCTGCTGGCATCACCGGCAATCATCGGTATCAGGTTGGAGGCATCGCCGATGGAGGCATCAATCAGGCGACCGCCGTGGACAGGAACAGCGGCGACCGGGATATCGGGCTGTTCAACTGCCGGAGCAGTCTGATCCTGTGATGAGCAGGCGCCTGCCAGCAGCGGCAGCAGCAGCGCTGCGATCAGCTTGGTCGGATACGGGCAAGAATCCATAGTGTATCTCCCGGGCGAATCAGCTTGTTTTGTGAAATCTGGTTGGAGCGGGCAATGGCTCCGGCAGTCGTGCCGAAGCGTTTGGCAATGACCCACAGTGAATCACCGGGACGAACCCTGTAACGAATACGGCGGCCGCTGTTGAGAATCGGGTTGGGAGCCGGCCTGGCTCTTGCAAGCTGGTTGGCCGGAACCTTCACTGTTTTTCCGATGCTCAGAATATTTCCGAGGCCGGGGTTGAGCGAGCGCAGATGGCGGATGGTTGTATGGTGCCTGCGGGCGAGGCTCCATAGCGTGTCTCCCGGGCGGATTGAAGCGTAGACATATTTCGGTGCAATCGCTTCAATCTGCTGCAACACAAGGGGAAGATTCTTTTCAGGTACATGAATGGAGATTTCATGTTGCAGATACTGTGCCTGATCCAGTTCTGGATTCAGTCTGAACAGCAGGTCGTCATCCAGCCCCGACAGTGATGCAAGCTGCTTCAGATCAACAGGTGGAGGAAGCTGAACCTCTTGTGTGGGAATCGGCTCCGGAAATTGTACTGTCCCCATATGCAACAGGGCTGCAAAACCGATGACATGGCGGACATAGGCACGGGTCATCTGTGGCACTGGCATCGCTTTCAGGCCATCTTCGGGCTTCCACGGCTCTTTTTTGAGCCGCCTGCTCAGTGCAGAGGGGCCGAAGTTATAAGCTGCAAAAGCCAGAGGCCAGTTGCCGAAGCGCCGGCGCAGTCTGGTCAGATACCGGACAGCCGCTTTTGTGCTGGATTCAATATCCCGGCGTCCGTTTTGGCCTTGCCTGTTTCGAATGCCCAGGCCGCGGGCGGTCCCCGGCATAAGCTGCCACAACCCCATGGCCCCGGCATAAGAGAGGGCGTAGGGGTTATAGCCTGACTCAACCACAGGAATAGCCTGCAGGCCGGCCGGAGCCTGCAGTGTGTCGAGTACATTCAGCAGGCGCTGCCGGACATAGCTGGAGCGTTCGGCAATTTTCGGCCAGTGGGGGAGAATGTGGCGCTTTACTTCTGCCTGGGCAGCGGCAATATCGGAAACCGGCAGCGCATCAAAAAGTTCATTTTTTACTGCCAGCTTCTTTGTGTCATGATCCTTTTGAAGGTAGGTGCTCTGTTCAGAAGCTGCAATATCTGCGACAGGTCGAGATTCAGGATGCAGGCTTCCTTGCTCATGTGCACAGGCCGAAAACAGCAACAGCAGTGCATAAAGCCACAGGGGGCAGCGTGTGCCGGAGAGATAACATTCCATAGCCCGGCAGGCTATCTATGGATGGCGATATAGTAAAAGGAGAAGTGTTTTGATAATTCAAAACGATTTTCCACTGGAAAAGCACGCTCCTTGATTTCACAAAATGATTATGGTTGAATGCGGCACATGTTCAAAGGGATATAGCTAGCAATGGGCAGTCAGGAAAGCAGGCTTCAGTTACTCTTGGATGGAGCATGCGGAAAGTATGGCATACTGGCGATCCTTTTGGCTGACCACCAAGGGCTTCCAATTGCCTATAGCGGGCGGATCAAAGAGGCCGGTATTGCTGCTGTTGCGCCGGAATTTATCCGTATGGGTAAGAATGCGGTTCGTCTTGGCGAATATAACAGCATTGCCTGTGTTGCGCTGATCCTGGAAAACAGTCACTTGATGATTATCAGGGAGATAGAGGCCAGTGGTAAAAAGTTCGTGCTTGTGATAGACACCCGAAGTGTTCCAAGGGCACTTGAACAGATGCTGTCCGAACTGGGCGACCGGATTGCAGCCATTATTAAGAAGGGCAAACAGCCCCCCGGAAGGTTTCCAGGGTAAAGGGAATCATCAATCCATATCAAGGGAGACGGAATTGGCAGATATTCTATATGAAGATGACAATCACAGATGTGTATTCTTCGAGGACTTTACTGAAGGGGAGATGGTTTCGGCCAACCAGCATCTGATTATTCATAATGGCAAAGGAATGTTGCTGGATCCCGGCGGGCATAAAGTTTATTCGAAAATTTTTTCGGCGCTGCCGCAATACGCACCGCCATCGTCACTGAAATACCTCTTCCTGTCACATCAGGATCCGGATATTGTCGCATCTGTTAATGGATGGCTTATGGTTACCGAGGCGGATGCCTACTTGCCAGGTATCTGGCGCCGTTTTGTTGCTCATTTTGGTGTGGATGGAGGGGTGATGGACCGCGTGAAAGAGATCCCCGATCAGGGTATGGTGCTTGATCTGGAAGGATGCGGACTGAAGCTTGTTCCGGCACATTTTTTGCATTCAGCAGGTAATTTTCATGTATATGACCCTGTCTCCAAGATTTTATTCAGTGGAGATCTTGGTGCGTCCGTTGTCGATTATCGTTTTGTTGATGATTTTGATGAGCATGTGCAGCATATGGCTGGGTTTCACAAGCGCTATATGAGTAGTAGTGCGGCCTGTAAATTTTGGGCACGCATGGTTCGTGAGCTGGATATTGAAACCATCGCACCGCAGCATGGAGCCATCTTTGTTGGTAAGGAGAAGGTCAATCAGTTCATTGATTGGATTGATAATCTCGAAGTTGGCCCTGAAGCCATGGAAGATATCTACAGAATTCCCGGCTGATCAAAAAGATAATCACAGGAGTATAGAGAATGGCGACAAAACAAGAAATGATTAATGCCGTACTGGAAGATCTGAACGCCGCAACAGCTGATATTCTTGGCCTCGCAGTAATCAGTCCGGACGGCATGATGATTGCTAACAGGCTGGCAGCCGGCGAAGCAGATGCTGCCGCTGCCATGGCTGCCGCACTCGGCAGTCTCGGCAAACGTGTAACAGATACACTGAATGCTGGTGACCTGCAGGAGATCAGCATCCGTGGCACAAAAGTGAATGTGATTGTATTTGATATTGAGCATCGTGCATCGCTGCTGGTTGAAGTAACAGCCGATGCAAATTTTGGTCTGGTGCTTCTGGAAGCACGTCAAGCCAAAGAGAAACTATCCGGTATCATTTAGTCCATATCATAAACGGAATAATAGTATCAGGGTTTGGTTTGGCTGACCCTGATACTGTTCTTTACCCAGAATATGAACCATTTTGAACATTTGAAGCAACTTCGCCGTTTTCTTGCAGAAAGGAAGACTGGCAGGATACGTTTCAACACAGAAAAAGGGGAGTTTATTCTTGACATCAGGGAGGGGGCCTTTCTTGTTTTCGATAGTAAGGAAGCAGTAGTACTGGCCATCCGCTCCCTACTGACATATCGGGTGTTTGATACAGTTATTCAACAGTTACAGGAAAGTGGTAATAGCACCATTGCTGTCGATCCGGATGAGGTTATTTTAAAGGCCTGTTATACCGGAAAGATTAGCGATATCCGTATTCTGGAACTTCAGCGCTTTTTCTCGCATTTTCCTCCTGTCCGGATACGATTGACGCCTCTGCACCGTTTTGGTTCGCTTTTCCCGGCATTTTCCTCCTATATGGCACTGCATAGGCAATTTATTTCCAAGGGGTTTGTTTCCATCCGGGATTATCTCTCCATACAAAAAACACCTCAGGAGGTCTCTGCAGCAGTACGGCTGTTTCTGGTGCTCTATATACTGGGGCTTATCACTCCTGTGGAACCCCCTAAAAAAAATAGTGTGATTGGCCGTCTGATTAAACGGGTAAGGGGTTTATAATGAGTACAGAGATTGTTAAATTGTTGATTACCGGTCCTGTGAATGCTGGTAAAACCACACTGATTCAGCATATCAGTGATACTCCTGTCATCTCCACTGATGAAGTGGCTACCGATAAGGTCGCACAAGTCAAAAAGCATACCACGGTAGCCATGGATTTCGGAGTACTGCATGTCGACAATCAATTGCACCTTCATCTCTACGGGACTCCGGGGCAGCGTCGCTTCGATTTTATGTGGGATGTTCTGGCCATCGGTGCAGCAGGGATTATCTTCCTGACAGATGCGACAGATCGTGAATCAATCCGGGAGATGGATCACATTTTTAAATATTTTCGCAAAAAAATACGTCTGCCATCTGTTATTGGCATCACCAAGCTTGATCTTCCTGGAGCTATTCCACCTCTGGAAGTGGCACAGGCTATCGGTAATGAAGAAGTGCCGATATTGGAATGTGATCCCAGAAACAAGGAAGAGAGTAAAATGCTTGTCCTCAGCCTTTTTGAGCAGATCGCTCAGGAAGAGAGTAGTTACGATAAAAACGATTTTTTCTAAGCATTTTATCCTTGCCTCTAAGGAGATCATGCGGCATAAATACTATTCTTGATTTTGAATGGTTGGCCGTTTAAGTTAACCACCACATAGAATGTGGCAGCAAAGGAAACAAGGGATACCAGAATGCTTCTGAAACAGCAGCAGGAACTCATAAAAAGCGGTGTTGTTACCAAAGAGCAGATGTCTGACGCTCTGCAGAGCAGTGAGGGGCAGAAAGGCTCGCTTCTTCTGGCTCTGCTGTCCATGGGAGATGTGGATACGGATCTCTTAATGCAGACGCTCGCCCGCATCTACAAGGTTCCCTATATTGATATTTCAGGTTTTGATGCCAATGAAGAACTGCTGAAAAAGTGCCCCGAACAGCTCTGCATCGAACACAGATTTGTACCGATTGACAGCCTGGCAGGGGAGGTCATTATCGCCACGGACAACCCGATGGATTTTGTCAGTCTGGATGCGCTGCAATTCAAGCTGGGTGTCCGGGTGAAACCGGTATTTGCCCGGCCCGATGTGATCCAGCGGAAAATACGTGAGTTTTACCAGAGGGATGCCGCTTTTGATGTGGCGATGGAGGGTCTGGACGAAGACTCGGGCTTTTCGGCTGATGAGGATGAAAAAGAGGATACCAGCCTGGATGATCTGAAACGGGGTGCCGAAGAGTCACCGATCATCAAGCTGGTGAATGGCATTATTATCCAGGCGATGAAAATGGGCAGCTCGGATATTCACATCGAGGCCGGAGAAAAACTCAGTAATGTGCGGATGCGCGTGGATGGCCGTCTACGTTCTGTTCTGAAGTTTCCCGTTAAGGCTCACCCGCTGGTTATATCACGTATCAAGATCATGGCAGGGCTGGACATCTCCAATGCCCGCACGCCGCAGGATGGACGAACTCGCGTTAAACTATGGGATAAGAGCTATGATATGCGAATATCAACACTGCCTGCCATGCATGGTGAGAAGGCGGTGCTGCGTATTCTGGATAAGAGCGGCCTTTCACTTGATCTGGATCTGCTTGGCTTTGAAAAACATGCAGATGCCCGTGTAAGGGAGTGTATCGCCCGGCCGACCGGTGCGGTTCTGGTAACGGGGCCGACCGGTAGCGGTAAAACGACAACGCTCTATTCGTTTTTGCATCATATTCAGGATGAGGAGAGCAACCTCATTACAGTTGAGGATCCGGTCGAGTTTCAGATCAAGGGCATTAACCAGGTTCAGATCAATCCCAAGGCCGGTATGACTTTTGCCGCCGCCCTTCGTTCCATCCTCAGGCAGGATCCCGATGTTGTGATGGTGGGTGAGATTCGCGATGAAGAGACCGCTGAGATTGCGCTTCATGCAGCTCAGACCGGTCATCTGGTGCTTTCAACGCTGCATACCAATGATGCCCCTTCCACGATAACGCGTTTACTGGAGATGGGTATCGACTCCAGCATGCTTGCCTCTTCACTGAGCCTTGTGGTGGCACAACGCCTCTCCCGCAGGCTATGTCCCAAATGTAAAAAAAGGGTGCGGCCTTCAGCAGAACTGGTCGAACGCTTCGATATTCCCGAGGATATCCATTTTTATGAGGCTGTCGGCTGCAAGGCGTGCATGAACATTGGCTACAGAGGCCGTATTGGTATCCATGAGGTGCTCTATATCAGTGACAGGCTGCGCGAACTTGTTGCTCGCGGCGCGCCGGATCGTGAATTGACACAGGCTGCACGAGAGGAGGGTATGTTTACCCTTTTTGAAGACGGGTTGAGTAAAGCGTTGGCAGGTATTACCAGCCTTGATGAGGTGATGCGCTACTCAACGCCTCCGGAAGGTTTCAAGTTGCGTGATCGTCTGGATGCTGACAGGAAGCTGATCTCGTTGGGAGATATGCAAACATTCAGGGAGCAGGCCAGGAGTGCTGAAGCCAGGTCGGCGGGCAAGAAGAGTGTCATGATTGTTGATGATTCCAGAAGCATTCGTAATCTGGTGAAGTTTGTGCTTCAGTCTGACGGTTATGAAGTAATCGAGGCCGAGGATGGCGATCAGGGCTGGAAGCTTATCCAGAAGCTGGGCGATTCACTGAATCTGGTGCTTACCGATTGTGAAATGCCGAATATGACTGGCATCGAACTTGTCGGAAAGATTCGTGAACAGAGCAGGTATGATGGCATTGCAGTTGTGATGCTGACTTCCCGCAAAGAGGAGGACGATGAAGTGATGGGTCTTGAACGTGGTGCAGATGACTATATCTGTAAGCCTGTTGAACCCATGAAACTGCAGATCCGTGTGAGAAAGGTGCTGGCGATGTATGATCGTATTGGCAGCATTGCAACACGGTAAGGGGGGAGTCAATGACAGAAGAGACGCCGGATGTGAACCTGCCTGCCAGTGGAGATGGCCCGGCAGAGGGAGGCGAGCAGTCCGAACTGATGAAGGTTGTGATGAATGGCGAGGTTTTTCTACTGCCTGTTGAGGATGTTGCAAAAATTTTGCGTCCGGTTGAGATAACGCCAGTGCCGATGGCGCCTGATCATATGTTGGGTGTGGCCAATATTCGCGGTCAAATCGTGTGTATTGTTGATCCTGGCAAAGTGCTGCACCTGAAACAACAGCGTGGCGCTCAAACGGAAAACAGCCGCTATCTGATTCTGCGCCACCCGCGTATGCATCTGGGGATCTGGGTGGATGAAGTTTCCGACCTTTACCGTGTGGCAACAAGCAGTTTGCCCGTAATGGATCCGGATCATCGTGGATATTTGTGCGGCGAAATAAATATTGAAGGCGAGGTGTTCAGAGTGTTTAACACCCGTGTCCTGTTTGAGTAGCAGCGATCACCTTGCAATAACCTGAAGTTGAAGACATGATGCATCTCTATCTGCGCGGGGTGCTTATAAACCCTATAAATGTTCGGGGAGAACTGACATGACAACAGACGTGACAAATTCTGAAACAGAAAACATTAAAAACCTGCGACAGCTCGCAAACCGGAATATCGTACTCTCAATGATTCTGTTTGCAGCCCTGATCGGCACCATTCTGTTTGCCTTTGACCGTGCCGGAAAAGAGCTGAATGAGCTATCCGAGTTGTATGAGCAGCAGTCACGACTGGAGAGATTCAAATCTTCACTGCCGAATGTTCTGTCACCGCTTAATGATTATACGCTGACACAGAACCAGGAAGACGTGCCCAGGATCGAAAAGGCTTCACAGGAGTTTCTGGGGCTTTACGGTGAGGTGACCGTGCTTCCGATCCTGACCGATGCCGATAACAGGGAACTGAAGGAGGTGTTTGACCTGATGCAGGAGGTGATTGGCATCGCGGACGATATTGTCAGCGGCAAGATTCCGGAAGTGATGGCCGGCAATGTGACTGTTGTGGCGCAGAGCCTTGTATCAGTGGCTCAGGAGAAGATGCGTGTGGTAACGGATCATCTGGAAAAAGCACTGACAGCCGAAACAGAGGCCAAGACGGATCAGATTACACAATTGGCTGTTATCAATATTGCCATCATCATATTGATTGTTGTGGTTATTGCTCTGCTGAGTCGAAGCTTTGTGAACAATGTTTCGACGACCATTGCAGATGTGGCTCAGGATGTATCCTCCTCTTCAGCAGAAATTCTGGGTGCTGTTGATCAGCAGGCCAACGCATCCGATACCCAGGCACGATCGGTATCGGGTGTGACGATGGAGCTGGAGGAGATGTCCGAGTCCGCGAAGAGGATTGCAATGACTGCATCAAGTGTGGAACGTATCGCGGCTGCGAACGCGCAATCGGCAAATGAGGGTGCTGCTGCGGTGAAAGAGGCGATTGGTTACATGGTCAAAATTCGTCAGGAGGTGATGACCATTGCTGAAAAGGTGACAGAAGCAGGACGCAAGGCGGAGCAGATTCTTGAATCGGTGGATTCGATCCAGGAAATTGCGGATGAAACCCATTTGCTGGCGCTGAATGCATCAATCGAATCTGCAGCTGCAGGCGAGTTTGGTAAACGGTTTGCGGTTGTGGCGGGGGAGGTGCGCCGTCTCTCCGAGCGTGCGCGTGCCTTCACAGAGGAGATTCAGGCTGTAGTGAATGATGTGCATCTCTCTACCCAGGAGTCCATTGAAGTGACCAGAGAGGGGCTCGAGGAGGTGGCGCGAGGCGTGAAGATTGCCCAGCGTGCCGGAAAAGCCTTGGAAAAGATGCAGGGAATGTCTCTGAAAACAAGTCAGGCTGTGCGGACCATTGCACAGGCTACAGGACGGCAGGATGAGAGTTCACAGGAGTTCATGCATACCATGCGCCAGATCTCTGACCTGTTGCATGACTCGGCAGACCAGATGCAAAAGTCACGGGAAGCTTCCTATCGTCTGAATGAAGCGGCAGAAACCCTGAAGAAGCTCGTATAATCCGGGGCAAGCAGGCTTGTCCGACTTCGAACTTTCAAGTTTTATTGCCTCATTCTTTGATGAGGCGCGGGAGCGTTTATCCTCCATCAATCAACATCTGGTTAACTTTGAATCAGGGAATATCAGTGAGGAGGAACTGGTAGAGCTCCGCCGCGATGCCCATACCATTAAAGGTTCAGCCCTGATGCTGGGAGTGAAGGATGTCGGCGGTGTCGGCCACCTGTTTGAGGATGCAATCGAACAGATGATTGAGCATGTTGCGTGGCGAACACCGGCTATGATTCAATTCCTCTATGATCTCCATGATCAGCTGGCGCAACGTCTGGATGAACCGGACGGGAACGAACTGCTGGATCCGGATGCATTGCGCACCACTTATAATGATCTGGTTAAAATGCTTGAGAGCGGATCAGAAGAAGCCATTGCCGGAGCTGAAGCAGGCCAGCGGCCGGAGGGCGGTATTGCCTCGGGCCTGATTGGTGCGGATGAGGCCGAAGCGTGGAAAAAGTCCAGAGAATTTGCAGAGGCAGAAGAAGAGTCTCCTTCCGAACTACAGGCTGGCGAAAAAGATAAAGAGGGCGAAACCGGAGCAGAGAGTCCGGTTCCGGCCGGTAAGGCAGTAGAAGAGAGGCAGGATTTTGAAGAGCTTGCCTCAACGCCGTTGCCGGAAACTGCTGTTGAGGGTGTCGATAATTTCAGGCCCGATGTTTCACAGCTTAAGATGAATGTTTTGGGGCAGAGAAAAAGTTCCGGCCGATTTCTCAGGGTTGATGCCGAGCGGCTGGAGGAGCTTTCCAACTATGTAATTGAACTTAGTACCGAGCAATCACGTGGTGAATCGGTTGAAGATTCGCTGCAGGCTCTGCATCTTGAAATGCGTGCCCTGCGCCGTAAGTGGCGCCAGTTCAGGGATGCGCTGCCGGGTGCAAGTGAAAGCGAACTTGTTGCCGGGATAAGTGCGCTGGATGAGGCGCTTGATCTCCATGTTCGCAAAACACGCTACTTTATTGACGAGTTCAGGCATGGGCACTCCCGTAGTGGAATCATGTTCAGGGATCTTCGGGATCAGGTGCTTTCGCTGATGTTAAGGCCGTTGGATAGTATCTTTTCGACCTTCCCTCGCGCCATCCGTGATGTTGCAGTGCGTGCAAACAAGCGTGTAAACCTCCGGATTTCCGGCAAGAGCGTTGAGATCGACCAGGGTGTAGCCGAAACGCTGGTTGAGCCGCTGGTTCATCTTCTTAATAACGCTGTTGCCCATGGTATTGAGTCGCCTGAAGAGCGCAAGGCAGCAGGAAAACCGGAAGATGGGCAGATTACGATTCTGGCCCGCCAGAGCGGCAATGAAGTTCGTATTGAGGTGATCGATGATGGCCGCGGCATTGATACCGAGAAGGTGAAAGAGACGGCTGTCCGGAACGGTGTGACAACCCAGGCGGAAGCAGATGTAATGGCTTCGGCCGAATTACTGGAGATGATTTTCCGGCCGGGCTTTTCAACCCATACTGATGTGGATGATCTGGCAGGCCGTGGCATTGGCATGAATGTTGTCCAGGATACCCTGCGCCGTCTTACAGGCTCGATCCGTATCCATACAAAAGTAGGGCAGGGAACACGCTTTGTTCTGTCACTGCCTGTGCGTATTGCTGTGCAGCATGCCCTGACCTTCCGGATGGGCGACCGGAAATTTGGCATGTTGACCCATATGATTGATCAGGTGGTTCCGCTCAATCAGCAAAAGCTTGAGAAGGGCGCAGGTGGAAAGGATTTCTTTCGTTATGGCGACCATATGGTGCCGATTGTGGATCTTCGCCGTATTATGACAAAAGACCCCGAGGCGCTCTCTGATTATCCCTATATATTGATTTCGGAGCATATTGAGGGCTATGTGGGTATTATCATCGATGAACTGCTTGGTGATCATGAGATCGTGGTTCGTGATCTCGAACCCTATATCAAACGATATCAGCCACAGGGACTGATGGGCAATACCATTGCGGCTGATGGCTCCGTTCTGTTGCTGCTGGAACCTTACGGCATCAAGGAGATGGGACGAACTTCACCGGATGATGAGCTGGAAATCAGGGTTGGCGAGAACGTGGTATTTGATTTCAAGGTGCTGCTGGTAGACGATTCGCTGATTGCCCGGAAGGTTGAACAGGGGATACTCGAGAGCCTTGGATTTGCTGTAGATACGGCCATTGATGGCCTTGATGCCCTGGCAAAGCTGGAGGCAGAAACATATGATATGGTAGTGACGGACTTGGAGATGCCAAGGCTGGATGGTTTCGGGCTGGTTCGTCGTATGCGTAATCAGTCCCGGTATGAGGAGCTTCCGGTACTTATTATCTCGACCCGTGAGAGTGCAGAGGATAGAATGCGCGCCATGGAAGCGGGTGCGGATGCCTATCTGGTCAAACAGCAACTGGATAGTGAGAATCTGCTTAGAAACATCCGTATGCTTGTAGGGCCTTTAACGGAAAGTTAACAGGCTGGATAGTGATTTGGTAAAAGCTCCCATCGTCTAGCGGTTAGGACGCTGGCCTCTCACGCCGGAAACAGGGGTTCGATTCCCCTTGGGAGTACCATCTTAACCCCGGTTATGCATGCATAGCCGGGGTTCGTTTTTTAGGGGGTGTTAGCACTAATTTCGGCTCAATACCTTTTTTGAAATCTCCTTCTTTATTGTTGTCGTTTTTTTTGTACCACTGTTCATACTCAGTTGTGAGATGTAGTCGTCGCTATCATACAGCCGGTCTGGTTGGTTTTGCCAAGCTTGGGAAATGAACGCAACTTATCGAATCTGATAATTTGTGCGGAAAACAGTGTTGAAAATATTCGATGATCTGCTAAAAAACGCTCTGCAGAATATTGGGGAGGAATATTGAAGCATCTCGCGCTTTTTGTCATTGGCCAGTCACCAGCTATTCTGACCGAGTCGTTAGCTGCATGTTACGATAATCCTGTCGATGAGATCAGGGTATGCACCACTGTCAGTGGCGCCAGCCTGCTGCGACAGGCCATGTTTGACAATGGTGGCTGGGAATCATTCCGGCACTCTTATCCTGCATATGTTAACACCCGGTTTAATGAATCAAGCATCTTTACCCCGGCGAAGCTGGAGGATATTCGTTCGGACGATGATAACCGGATGATGGCCCGGTTCATACTGACGATGGTCAGGGATGGTGTGGATCAGGCAGACATGGTTTCGGCATCCATCGCCGGAGGGCGGAAAACAATGGCGTATTTGATGGGTTTTGCCATGAGCCTTTTTGGCAGGGCTCAGGACAGGCTTACCCATGTATTGGTACCCGAAGCCTGGGAGCGTGACCGTTCATTTCTTGTTCCGCCCCCGAGTGAAGTAGACCGCATCACACTTGTGGATGTTCCGTTTGTGCGTCTGGGATCGCATCTTAAACCCGCAATTGCGAAGGCCGATGTGGAGACCATTGTGGCATCCGCTCAGACGGCAATAGATCTGGCTGCACTGCAGCCTTTGACGCTCAGGATTCGAAAGCGTGAACTCGATTATCTTGGCAAGCGGGTTCAGCTGGCCGAAAGGGAGTTTACCATCTATCAGTTTTTCGCCCAGCAAAAGATAAAATATTGCAAACACCCCGAACAGGCGCTTTGTGGTGACTGCCGCGATTGTTTTTTGTCTGTGGATCAGATTGATGAGAAGAAAGAGGAGCTTCTTGCTGTTCGCGTGCAGTTTGGTGGGGTCAACGATGCCATGTACGAACGATTTGAAGAAGCCTGGAAGCCCAGGCGTGCTGCCGCAACCAATCTTCCGGAGCCGCTTCGCCGGATCAGTGAGGCCATAGAGAAAGGGTGGGGAATTGATCCCAGAGCCGAGCTGATCAAGGTAAGGAATGTCGGAAAGAGAAACCATCAGGCCTACGGACTGCTGGCGGATAAGACACAGATCAGGATTGTGAGGGAGTAGAGATGAAAACCATAGAGGCAACCTACCGTATCGTAACGCCGATGTTTATTGGTGGTGCAAATCAGGACCCATCCGATGGCATTCGTCCGCCATCATTCAAGGGTGCGCTGCGCTTTTGGTGGCGAGCTTTGAATTGGGGCAAGTTTTATCAAGTAAATGCTGGTGATGAGTCAGAAGCCTTAAAAGCTCTACACCAAGAAGAATCACGCCTTTTTGGCAGCGCAGCGAAAGATGGCAAAGGCGGGCAGGGATGTTTTTTGTTAAGTGTATCAAAAAATGTCTTTGGACATAAAAAGCAGAATGAGGTGCACCCCGACTTTAAGAACAAAGATGCCGCTCGATACTTGGCTTATGGGCTTATGGAGGCATTTTCTAGTCGCAAAACTGGCAAAAAAGCAGGGCAGCTGGTGCGGGGGTGCTTAAACGAGAATCAGTA
>CAZLJF010000042.1:0-13825 GCA_964559845.1 uncultured Zetaproteobacteria bacterium
GCGGCAGGTGCGTCATTGTCCATAATCGTGATGCCGATGCTGACAGCATCCGGGTATTGCGCGAAGAGGCGATAGGGGAGTGTGGCGGCATCATGCACTGCTTTTCTGCCGACTGGGATACAGCCCGCGCAGCACTTGATCTGGGCATGTATATCTCTTTTTCCGGTAATGTAACCTTCAAGAATAATCAGCAGTTACGCGATGTGGCCAGGAAAGTGCCCGAAGATCGTCTGCTGATCGAAACCGATGCACCATACCTGGCGCCAGTTCCCAGGCGCGGCAAACGCAACGAACCTGCCTATGTGCTGCATGTGGCCGAATGTATCGCCGAAGTTCGCGATCTGCCGCTGGAAGCGTTAGCTACAGCAACCACAGCAAATGCAATGCAGGTGTTCGGGCTGGGAAAGGATTAACGTCTAGACTGAGGGACTTGCTGGAGTGGTGATTGTTTTGTGCTTTAAATAGCACAAACAAGCGCCGCGGAAGCAAGTCCCCCTCAAGCCAACTGTTATATGCAATTATATATTCCACCAGTCTTGAAAATTTAGAATGTTCGCAACCTGAATGAGCTTTATATCCATCTCAGGAAGTTTGTCACCCCAATAGGCTAGCCGCTCTTCTTCACTATGCTCACCTTCTCTTTCTATTATTACCACGTTTTTAGATACTAACCTCGTTGATATAACTTCATTCAAATGTGTATCACAGCCCGAATAGCCGAAAAGAATAACTCTTTCAGACTCTTTAAGAGCAATACCTAAACGCTTCCAGTATTCACTGAGAATTGACGATGATTCGATAATTAGTGGTTTATGCTCTACATGGGTAAGAACGATATGCGACTTCTCGGTAGGACTTAGAAAAGTACGCTGGTCCCTCATTAACTTGTTGTTACCGATATACAGGGGCGAGCCATGTAGATGCATATACCATGATTGTTTATCAGGGTAAAGCCTATTCAGATTATCACTAGCAAAGCCCGATTTATGGAATCCATCTATTAAGGTATCGTGATACCCATTTAACACCCTTGTTTTTACAAGTGCGTCATATAACAGGTTGTCGTAATTTAGAACTGCAACATGAGATGCTGTTTTGCGTATAAATGAGGATAGGGGCTCAATAAACTCACTGTTCAAATGCTCTCCTGATTTATGAAAGTATGAGGCTACTTCATGTATAAATCTTCTGAAGGCTTGCGGAAGTTCTCTTGATGCATTATTTAGCCATTCAACTTCTTCAGATTCAAATGCCTTTAGAAATCCTGCTGCGACAATAGCAACCTGTAATATGTCTAGCTGCTCTTCAGAGCTTGGGTATTCATCATTATCTATTCCACGAATAGCTGAAATTACCAAAGTTTTCTGATCGTCTGTAAAGTGTTCACTTTCGTTCCACGCATACTCCAAGCCACTAGATAACTTAAAGTAGTCATTGTCTAGAGACCTGCCAAGTCCATTTCCAAAAATAAGCGTATAACGTGCCACCTTACCCCCTATTACATATAACGCCCTGCATGAGGGGCTGAGCGAAGCAAAGTCCCTCTCGATGCTTTGGTTAAGTATCACTCCGAATACATAACTTCCGTACCAAGCAGGGGGGCTTGGCATCGAATTTCTTGGACACCCTCCTTGCCTTGTTGAAACCAAAGGAAGGAACCCTCAAGCACAGTGATGTTATCCAATTCTTGACCGAGTGATTTGGGCTGATTTCTTGAAGCATACCCATCATGACTAAAATAAAGAGCAAGCACAGACTTTCCCCTTATGAGGGGTTCTCCAGTTTCAACATCTAGCCCCAGCCTTGCACGAAGAATATGGATTGTATTTGCGCACCACTTTTTTACCTGCTTTGAATTATCTGCTCGTTTAAATGAATGACCAAATATCTTGATTTGGGACTTGTCCCAGTCTAGGCCAACTTTAACCTCTATATTTCCGACCTCAGGTACATCCAGTCCATCTAAGTCTTTTCTCAATTGCATGAATCCCCATTCAAGCATCGTTACAGGTTCTTTCATTAAATAACGTAGAGTAGCGTTCGGTTCAGCTATAGCCCAATTTGAAAATGCTAACGTTGCCATAAACACCATTAAAATTTGATAACGCATCAGTTTCCCCCCTAGATACCTAACTAATCCAATATGAGGACAAAAGATTCCTCATATTTTCTTTCTATAGACGGAAAGCAATTCCTGACTATCGGATATTGAAGACCAAAACAGGAAATCCCCCCCCTGACAGGTCGAATTGTTAACGGAAGAACGGGGCAGGGTCAATACCACAAAGAAAAGAGGTGTTTAAGCTCGGTCAAGCCGCTGTTTCTCTTCCGCTTCGCCGTTGTCTGAAAAAATCTTTCAGCAGTGCGCCGCAGGCATCAGCAAGCAGACCCGATACCACCCTGGGCTGATGATTCAGCCTTTTATCGCTCAAAACCGATGCGATGGATTCCACGGCGCCGGTTTTGGGATCGGTTGCACCATATACGACACGGCCGATACGGGCATGGACAATGGCGCCGGCACACATCGTGCACGGCTCCAGTGTTACATAGAGTGTGGAGCCGGTGAGGCGATAGTTTCCCACTGTTTCACAGGCATCGCGGATCACACGCATTTCGGCATGGGCGGATGCATCGTGTGTGGATATCGGTGCATTATGGGAGGCAAACGCCTGTCCATCCTCCGTCAGCAGCACGGCCCCTACAGGCACCTCGCCTTTTGCCGCAGCAATTTCAGCCTGTTGCAATGCCATCTTCATGTAATCGCTGTCGCTGTTTTGTGCCATGTTGATCAGGGCCTACGCCTGCCGGCCTTCGGATCGAAATGGTCACGCAGACCTTCGCCAAGAAGGTTGTAGCCCAGTACAGTGATCAGAATGGCCAGTCCGGGATAGAGGGAGAGCCACCAGGCGATCTGAATATTGTCTTTGCCCTCGGTCAGCATATTGCCCCAGGAGGGGTCCGGCGGCTGCACACCCAGGCCAAGGAAAGAGAGCCCGGACTCGATCAGCACTGCACCGGCCACACCCAGCACCGCCGAAACAAGAATCGGGCCGATGGCGTTGGGAAGCAGATAACGCCAGATCAGTTGAAAGGAGGAGAGGCCAAGGCTGTATGCCGCCAGAACAAACTCGCGCTCGCGCAAAGATAAAAACTCGGCACGCACCAGACGTGTCACCCCCATCCATGAAGTCAGGCCAATGACAATCATGATGTTCCAGATCGAAGGTTCGAGAAATGCGATAACGGCAAGAATCAGGAAAAAGGTCGGAAAACAGAGCACCATATCGGTCAGGCGCATCAGCGCCGCATCAATTCTGCCGCCATAGTGGCCGGCCACGGCACCAAGGATAATGCCAACAACCATGGCAATGCCAACGGCAACAAAACCGACGGCCAGTGAGACTCTGGCGCCAAAGAGCATACGGGAGAAAACGTCACGTCCCAGTGTATCGGTACCGCACCAGTGCTCCCATGAAGGGGGTAGCAGAATATCGCGCACATGGATGTCTTCCGGGTCATAGGGGGCAATGAGAGGCGCCAGGATGGCAAGCAGCGCAATGGTTGCAACCACAAGGCCGCCAACCAGTATCAGCGGGTTCTTCATGAAAAGATCTCTCATCCTCTGCTGCCGTGCCGGATGCGGGGATCGGCCCAGGCGTAGGAGAGGTCGGCCAGCAGGTTGCCGAACAGCGTCAGCACCGCACCAATGACGGTAATCCCCATGACCAGCGGATAGTCACGGGAGAGCACCGCCTCATAAAAGAGCAGGCCCATGCCCGGAATGGAGAAGAGCTGTTCAACAATCACTGAGCCGCCAATCAGGCCGGGGATGGAGAGGCCCAGCAGGGTAATAATCGGCAGCATGGCATTTTTCAGAGCCAGGCGGTAGCGGATAGAGTGTTCGGATACACCCATGGCACGGGCGGTTGTAATATAATCTGCCCGAATCACATCCAGCATGCCACTGCGCATGAACCGGCTCATGCCGGCAAGGCCGCCGATGGCAGAGACAAATACCGGCAGGATCAGGTGTTTCATCAGATCGAGTTGCTGCCCGATGAAGCTCATCTGCTGCCAGCCGTAATCATGAATGCCCGAAACAGGGAGAAGGTTTGTATTGACGCCCAGCCAGATCATCAACAGCAGGCCGAGCCAGAAGGAGGGGATGGCAAAACCGACAAAAACAAAAATCGTCATGCCGCGATCAAACCATGAATTCTGGCGAACGGCCGAGGCGACGCCAATCGGAATGGCAATCGCCAGAATCAGCAGCATGGCGAGGATATTGATCCACAGGGTCACCGGCAGGCGTTCAGCCACCTTGTCGAGAACAGGGCGCGCATCGGCGGAGAATGAGTTGCCGAAATCGAGAAGCGCCAATCTTTTCAGCCAGTTCCAGTACTGTTCATGAAGTGGTTTATCAAGGCCGTAATAGGCGCGCAG
Organism: uncultured Zetaproteobacteria bacterium; assembly: GCA_964559845.1. Classification (GTDB taxonomy): domain Bacteria; phylum Pseudomonadota; class Zetaproteobacteria; order Mariprofundales; family Mariprofundaceae; genus WSZY01. The sequence continues at coordinate 4,447 of CAZLJF010000042.1, forward strand.
GCGCTCGATGTCATCTGCGGAGACCTTGGGGTTAAATTCACCACCCACCACACTCGGCTCACCCGGCGCCAGATGCATCATGCCAAAAGAGATGATGGTAATGCCGATCAGAAGCGGGATCATCCCGATGAGACGTTTTAGCGCATACTGCTTCATTGCCCCGCAGTGTAGTGAAGAAAGTTGGCGGCTGTAAGTATCTTGTTATTGATCACACAGACGGCTAAGTTGTTTCACATAATATGAGCGGTCATCACTATCCCCGTCACAGCCATCTGAACGCCGCGCTGGCACTGACGGCCCTGTTTGCAGCTGTTGAGCTGGCAGGCGGACTCATCTCCGGACTGCTGCCCGGCAGAGAACCGGCCATGTCGGCACATATCCGCTGCCAGGGCATGAAGATGCGCAGTGAGATACCTGGCGGCAATCTTCAGCAGTGCGTGAACACATTCGGCATGACCCACGCAACCTTCCGGCCGGAAGAGTAGGAGTGCCATCCCGATGAGCCTGTTTCTCACTGAACAGACCCTGATCTGTTTCATATTAAAACCCTACACACATTCACTATATCTCGATGGACTGGTCAGGTAGAGTCCGTCGCTCGTTTCTAATGGAGGTTTCATGAAAGAGTCGAGCAGGCAGGCAGCGGTCACCACAACCGATGCAAAGCAACCTTTTCCGAATTCAACAAAGGTCTATATCGAAGGCTCGCGTCCTGATATCCGGGTGCCGATGCGTGAAATTACACTGTCGCCAACAAAGACTTCCGAAGGCGTTGAAGAGAATCCCCCTGTGCTTGTTTATGACACCTCAGGCCCCTACACCGATCCTGAAGTGGAAATTGACCTGGAAAAGGGGCTGCCGCTGGTGCGTGAAGCGTGGATTGAGGAGCGGCAGGATACAGCCATGCTCGCAGAGCTCTCTTCTGATTACGGGAAGGTGCGCCGTGATGATGAGAGTCTGGATGCACTCCGTTTCAGGCACCTGCGCTCTCCACGCAAGGCAAAGCCAGGCAAAAATGTTTCCCAGATGCACTATGCACGGCAGGGCATCATTACGCCGGAAATGGAGTATGTGGCGATTCGTGAGAATCAGAGGCGCGAGCATCTGCGTGAAATTACCAGGCAGCATCCGGGTGAATCATTCGGCGCCAGCATTCCACGTGTCATTACACCCGAGTTTGTACGTGATGAAGTTGCCCGCGGCCGCGCCATTATTCCTGCCAACATCAACCATCCTGAACTGGAACCGATGATTATCGGTCGCAACTTCCTGGTAAAAATCAACGGTAATATCGGTAATTCCGCTGTTACCTCTTCCATTGAGGAGGAGGTGGAGAAGATGACCTGGGCAACGCGCTGGGGTTCGGACACCATCATGGATCTCTCCACAGGCAAAAACATCCATGAAACACGCGAATGGATCATCCGCAATGCTGCCGTGCCGATCGGCACTGTGCCGATCTATCAGGCGCTGGAGAAGGTGGATGGCGTTGCCGAAGAGCTGACCTGGGAGGTGTTCCGCGACACGTTGATCGAACAGGCGGAGCAGGGGGTGGACTATTTCACCATCCATGCCGGCGTGCTGCTGCGTTATGTGCCGATGACTGCGAAACGTCTGGCCGGCATTGTCTCGCGCGGTGGTTCGATCATGGCCAAGTGGTGCCTGTCGCATCATAAGGAGAACTTCCTCTATACCCACTTTGAAGATATCTGCGAAATCATGAAGGCCTATGATGTCTCCTTCTCGCTGGGTGACGGCCTGCGTCCCGGTGCAATCGCCGATGCCAATGATGAAGCGCAATTGAGTGAGCTGAAAACACTCGGGGAACTGACAAAAATTGCCTGGAAACATGATGTGCAGACGATGATTGAGGGCCCCGGCCATGTGCCGATGCAGATGATCAAGGAGAACATGGATCTGCAGCTGGAATATTGCAATGAAGCGCCGTTTTATACGCTTGGCCCGCTGACCACCGATATCGCACCCGGTTATGATCATATCACCTCCGGTATCGGAGCGGCACAGATTGGCTGGTATGGCTGTGCCATGCTCTGCTATGTCACACCGAAAGAACATCTGGGACTGCCCAATCGAGATGATGTGAAGTCAGGCGTGATTTCCTACAAGATTGCCGCCCATGCAGCCGATCTGGCCAAGGGGCATCCGGGTGCGCAGCAGCGCGATGATGCACTCTCCAAGGCACGCTTTGAGTTCCGCTGGGAAGACCAGTTCAATCTGAGTCTTGATCCGGATACGGCAAGATCGTTCCATGATGAAACCATGCCGAAGGATAGCGCCAAGGTGGCGCACTTCTGCTCCATGTGCGGGCCGAAGTTCTGCTCGATGAAAATCACCCGGGATGTGCGTGATTATGCCAAAAAGCATGGTCTGGAAACGCGTGAGGCCATTGAGAGTGGTATGGCCGAACAGTCTGAGGAGTTTACACGCAGAGGCTCGGAGATTTATCACAAGGCCTGACAAGATTGAACACATTTTCAGTCCGTTTAAGCTGTCGGCCCGGAAAAATCAAGGAGCGAAATAAGAGGAGATTATGGGTGAGTGGCGTAACCGCATGATTGAAAGAGGTGCGGCCAAATATTACAGAGTGCTTCTCTATGTCGCACTTATGATCACTTCTTCTTTTTCCGTCTATGATTTTTCATCGGGCTTATATGCGAAGTCTCAGATAGAATTTCTGATGTTTCTGGGTTTCCTTGTTGTTGCCATCATGCTGAACAGGGGGCTCTTCACGAAGCAGATTATGCATATAACAATGTTGATCAGCCTGGCCGGCATGCTGGTTATTATGGTGGATGATCCGGTGACGGCGTACTGGTCGCCTGTTCTTGCGGTTGGTGCCTTTAGCCTGTTTGGGAAAAGAGGCGGATCCTACTGGTCTGCCCTGATAATTTTTTGTTTTGCCCTGCTTCTGATTGCGGACTTATACAGCAACGAACCTGTCTATACACCCACAATGGTCTTCAATATTATGGCAAGTTATGCCATGGCAACTTTTATTGTCTATCTTCTTTACAAGAAAGATGAAGCGTATTATCTGGCTTTTTTAAGGGAAACTGCCGAACGTGATCGGCTGGAGATAGCAAAAACACTGGCCGGCGGTCTGGCGCACCTGATCAACAATGAAATGCAGGCTGTGGTTGGGAATGCTGAAATTCTCATGGCCTATATACATGACAAGGAAAATGCCGAATATCTCAAAAAAATTATCGAATTGAGTCTCAATGCAAGCAACCATGCCAACCAGTTGCTCTCCTATGCCCGGGGCAGTGCATATATGGTACAGGACATCTGCCTGGACGAAATGCTTTCAACGCTGTTGAAGCCGTGGAAAAAAACATTGCCGGAAAACATTCATGTTACAGTGGATCAGGTAGCGTTTTCACCAGGCTGCGTTGGTGACCCCGTACAGATTGCCCAGGTTTTGATGGGGATACTTGAAAATGCGAAAGAGGCTATTGAAGAACGCTTTGTTGATACCGCCGAAGCAGACCGGACCAGATCAGGAAATATTACACTCTCGTTTCAGAAAGAGTTGTTGAAAAAAGATTGTATGACGCGCGATATGCGGGCGGGGAACTATATCCGGATATCGGTTAAGGATAATGGCTGTGGCATATGCCCGTCCATAAGCAACAAAATATTTGAACCTTTTTTCTCGACCAAGTTTTCCGGTCGTGGCATGAATCTGGCTGCTGCCTACGGCATTATCAAAAATCATGGCGGGCATATTGCCGTTGACAGTACGCCTGGACAGGGGAGTTGTTTCCATATCTGGCTGCCTGCCGGACGGCAATCAGCAGAGGGGGAGGCATGAAAGAGACAGATTGAAGCTGATACTTGCCGTTATTTACAAGCCATCTATGCTTGTAGTATAGAAGATTGAGGAGAAAACCATGATCACTGCGCTCGATATCATGAATGCCGACCCCCCGCACTGCAATATTGATACGCCGATTCAGGAGATCATCAAACGGTTTGCATCGGAGGATATCTCCGGGATACTGGTTGTGGACGCAGACAAGAGGCTTTATGGAATCATTACGGAGTCCGACCTCGTTGATCAGCAGGCAAGCCTGCATCTGCCGACAGCCATGGCGATCTTTGATATGGTGATCCCGATCGGTGAGGAGCGTTTTGAACAGGAACTGGAGCGCATGCAGGCCCTGACTGCGGAAGATCTGATGGCCAGAGAGGTGAAGACCATTGCATCAACCAGCAAGCTGGATGAAATTGCAGCCATGATGAGTGAGGGCAATATCCATCATCTTCCTGTGATTAACAATGAGGTTGTGGAGGGGCTGATCTCCAAACATGACCTGATCAGGGCACTGGCAAAGAATCTGAATTAGGATCTGTTAACACTTTAACCATGACACAAATTCGTCTGCAGAACGAGGCGGCAACAGTTGCCTATGCCAGGGAACTGGCCGCACAGATCAGGCCGGGGCAGGTGATCGCGCTTTCCGGTGAACTGGGGGCAGGCAAAAGCGTTTTTGCCCGCGCCTTGATGCGGGCACTTGGTGTGACCGATGAGGCCCTGCCAAGCCCGACCTTTTCCCTGATCCAGAGCTATGATGGCAGCAATTGCAAGATTGCACACATGGACTGGTATCGATTGGATGATGCTGATGAAATAGAAATGCTCGGTGTCCGCGACTATTTCCAGCCACCCTGGATATCCATCATTGAATGGCCGGAACGCGCCTCCGGTCTGTTGCCGCAGGATGCAATCCGGCTTTATATGCGATGTACAGATGATGATCCGGATGCGAGGTTGATCAGAAAAGAGGGTGCTGCCTGACGCAGCCCACCACGGCGGGTGTGAGCGGATCCGCAACTGCAAGGAGCATAATCAGGCCGCATACCAGAGTACTGCGAAGTAATGGCATGTGGTACCCGCCATTACAAACAGATGCCAGATGAAATGGCCGTATCTCAGATGTGAATCGGCCACGAAAAAAAACACACCTATCGTGTAAGCCACACCTCCTGCAACCAGCCACAACAGACCGGATACCGGTATGCGATCATACAGCGGACCAACTGCAATCAGAATGAGCCAGCCCATGAGTAAATAAAGGCCGGTGGAGGCGATAGGATGTTCCATCTTATTAAATGCCTTCAGCACCACCCCGACTACGGCAAGGCCCCAGATGAGCCCGAGGAGTGTCCAGCCCCATTCGCCATAAAGTACGCCAAGCGTGAACGGCGTGTACGTACCGGCGATGAGTAGAAAGATCGCGGCATGTTCAATGACCTGAAACACATGCCTGGCCTTGCCTGTCGGGAAGGCGTGGTAGAGGGTGGAGGCAAGGTAAAGCAGCACCATGGTCGCACCAAAGAGACTCGCACCGACAATGAATCCCGTATCTCCACGCCGTACTGCATGCGTAATAAGAAACGGAGTTGCCACAAGTGCCGCAATCAGCCCGATACCATGGCTGATGCTGTTCGCGACCTCTTCCCCTCGTGACCGCTCACGACATTCCATCCTACGGCTTATTTGTCGGCGGAGGCGATCCAGGTGGTGCCTCTCATGCGCAGGGTTTCGCCTTGTTTCAATGCATCCGCGGCCTTGATTACCTCATCGATATAGTCCGAGCGAGCCGACTCTTCCAGTTGCCTGACGAGTGCCATGACCGGTGCGGCCAAATCCGATATCGCCTCCCAATAGGCGCGCCCGTCATCAACCTCAATGACATCGATTGCTATCTCTTCCAGTACGATATTCCTGAAGCCTGCTGATGCGAGGATATCCTGCAAACGCTCCGGGTCTGCAAAAGCAAAAATGCCGGGGGTGCCGGGAGGTGGAACAGGGATGTCCATGTACTTGCTTAATGTCTTCATGAGCAGACCCACAAATGGATTTTTCTCCGGCGCTGCCCAGCAGGCCAGGCTGATGCGCCCATTCTGCTTCAGCGCCTTATGGGCAGCAGCGAGGCAGGTCTGCGGCTCTGGCATAAACATCAGACCCCAGCGGATGGTCACCGCATCAAACGAACCTGCTGTGAAATCCAGTGTTTCAGCATCGATACAGTGGAACTCGATATTACCGAGATCCGCTTTTGCGGCTTTCTCGCGGGCAACGGCGAGCATTTCATCGACCAGGTCGGTGCCGATGACCTTGCCGGACTCACCGACAATTTTTGCCGCCGATATCGCAGGTTCTCCCGTGCCTGAGGCAATATCAAGCAGCCGGGAGCCGGAGGATATTCCGGACAGTTCAAGCATGCGTTCGGTGACAGGTGCCGCGCCCTTTTGCAACAGCTCATCACGCCGACACCAGCCTTCGGCAGCCGATGTCCAGTTATTACGTTCGCGTTCTTTTAATTCGGATTTGTCTGGGTTTTCCATATTTTAACTGCCTTTGAATGGGTTTTGTTATCATGTTCAGCGTTCTCACTTAACGACAAGCTCACCTGCCACTATGCTATGTGTAAGCTTTCTTAAAATGATTAAGAATCCTGACTGCATCATCAGTGCGTTTAAATGCATTGCAATAGCCAACCTTGAAATAACCATTCTCCCGTTCTTTTTTTCTAAAGAATATTTTAGTTAACTTTACATCACTAAAAAATTTATCCACTTCAGCCTCTGTTAAAGTCAACTCAATTGACAGGCCTTTGCATCGACTTAAAAACATCTCTTCTTGTATCATACCTATATGTGCCCATGATACTACCAGCCAGTTTGTATTTTTTGTTTCCGGACACTCATTTGGAAAATGAATACCATGTTTGTCTGCATAAAAATACGTCCACGATTTCCGATTCCCGGGTCTGATTACAGCCACCAGGAATATCAAACCCATAACAAACAAAGACCATCTAATAATGACGGGGGCCTGACCTGCCCATTGATCCCATTGATAAGCTGCCGTAAAAGATGCCAAAGACATTAAAAGCGCCACAAAAGACAGTGCTGCGACTGCCCATATTGGCGTTCCATAGTGATATGTTTTATCTGTTTCTTTCAAATCTGACAATTCTTTTTTTTCAATGGATACATAACGCCCCGATGAAACCGGGGTGATTCATTCCATGTATTACCCTCCTATATACGCCCTTGATTTCCTTGATATTGCATATTAAGTGCAAACAAAGGCTCAGGAGTTACTGTGGCCCCATACCCAAACAGGGTCAATCAAAAACGATATTTCGCCCGACTTCACTGCACCTGATGGTCAGATGCGTGAAGTTTTATGCTATCGTCACTACGGCGGGAAAACAGAACCCTGTTTGAGCCATTTGACTGTTCATCAAAATGTTGCCGTATCAACACAAGCGTTTGCGTGTGCAGGATTTTGATTTCGACAATGGTTATGTCACGGTTCGTACGGCATTGATTCGGGCGTGAACATTCGCGCGGTACAAAAAATTGATAGGGCACAAAGATGTGAAAACCACCAAGATTTATACTCATGTGTTGCAGCGAAACCTGCAAAGGGTGACCAGCCCGCCGGACAACCTGAAATGCCGATGAAACAGCAGATTCGCACCCTGGCTGTTGCGCACGGCTTCGATCTTTGCCGGTTTGCGCGGCCAGAGGTGAAAAGGAAGCATCAGAAGAGCTATGCAAGCTGGATAGATGCAGGCATGCATGGCGAGATGGGTTATATGGCCGAGGAAACTCGCATTGAGCGACGCAAGCGGCCTGAAACGATGCTGGAGGGCGTTAAAACGGTGATTGCTGTGGCCATGCGCTACACGCCGCCGCCCTACAGCCTGGAACAGGCCGAATCCGGGCAGGGCAGGGGCGTGATCGCCGCCTACGCGCATGGCGATGATTATCACGATGTGATGAAAAAGCGGCTGAAAGCCTTTGCGCGCGATCTGGATGCGCTGCTGGGGGCGCATGATCAGCGTGTCTATGTCGATACTGCACCCGTGCTTGAGCATGCGCTGGCTGCATCCGCAGGCATTGGCTGGCAGGGGAAACATACGCTGACCATTCACCGTGAACATGGCTCCTTCCTGATGCTGGGAGAGATTTTTAGCACGGCAGAAATTGCACCGGATGAGCCTGCGACCTTCCATTGCGGCAGTTGCACGGCCTGTATCGATATCTGCCCGACCAGGGCAATTGTCGAACCATTTGTTGTTGATGCACGGCTTTGTATCTCTTACCTGACCATTGAATTTCGCGGCTTTATCCCGCGTGAATTGCGCCCGCTGATGGGCAATCGCATTTTCGGTTGTGACGATTGCCAAATGGTCTGCCCATGGAACAGGAAGAGAACGGCCCTGAAGCTGGATCATCTCAAGCCCAGGGACAGGAATATTCTTCCTTCACTGGCCGGACTGTTTACACTGGATGATAAGGGCTTTCGGGAACGCTTCCGCAAATCTCCCGTCAAACGGACGGGCAGGGCGGGCCTGCTCAGGAATATCGCCATTGCTATCGGCAACTCAGGCAGTAGCGAGTTTGTTCCGCTGCTTCTGAATGCCCTGGATGATGTCGAGCCGTTGATCCGGGGACACAGCGCCTGGGCCTTGAGCAGGCTATATCCGCAAAGCATGGATGGAGAAATTGTCAGGCAATTGACATATCATGCGCAATATGAAACGGATCATGAAGTGCTGCATGAGCTTCATCTGGCCCTCAAAGAGACAGGAGAAATGAACCGATGACCTCCAAAACTATACCCAAGGCATTTATATTTGATCTGGACGGAACCCTTGTGGATGCACTGCCGGATATCCGGGCCAATGCCAACCGGGCATTGAGGCAGTGCGGTTACGATTTCCAGATGACACTGGAGGAGACGCAACCGCATGTCGGCGGCGGCGCCCAGAAGCTTGCCTCCAATGTGCTGGGCAAGCCGATGGATGATCCGGCTACGATAGAGCTATACCACGCCTTTGCCGATATCTACGAACAGCATCCGGTTGATTTCGGCGCGCCGTTTCCGGGCGTGATGGAGGTGCTGGATGCGTTGAAGGAGCGGGGCATTCCAATGTCGGTTGTGACAGCCAAACCGGCCAAGGCGCGTGTGAAGGTGCTGGAGCAGATGGAGTTGACCCCGTACCTGACACTGGCCCTGTCGCCGGAAGACGGTTTTGCCAAAAAGCCGGCGCCGGACATGCTTTACGAGTGTTGCCGCGCCATGGGTGTTGAACCATCGGCAACGGTTATGGTGGGTGATACCCGCTTTGATGTGGAGGCCGGCTTTAATGCAGGCTGCCATAGTGTCGCCTTTGCCGAGCATGGCTATCAGGATCTGCCGGAAGAGTATGCCGGGCGCGTTGTTTCCCTTGCAAATTTTACCGACCTGCTGAAGCTGCTTGATAATTAGTTAACAGACCCGGCGGGCTCAAAATAGAAGTGCAACACTTTACGGAGGTAAAGTGTTGCGATG
>CAZLJF010000043.1:0-13324 GCA_964559845.1 uncultured Zetaproteobacteria bacterium
TTCGAGCATTTCTACGGACAACAAAAATGTAAACAACGCAAGAATTCCTAACACCCGTATCCAATAAGAGAATTTATGAAAAACTTCCCTTTTGTGATGATTGTTTTATCTTCACCAGCAGGCGGAAAAGCCAGTTAATTATAACTCCCGAGGTGGATAATGATCAAGATTGATGTGAAAGCAGGCAGTGCACATAAACAGCGTGACGATGCAGTGGTGTTGCCGCTGCTTGAAGGTCGCAAGCTGACAGAATCGGGCAAAGAGCTGCAGGAGGCTACCGGTAAGGCTCTCGGTTCATTTCTGAGAAAATTCGATCACTCCGGTGAATTCGGTGTGTTTCGCACTCTTTATGATGTGCAGGGCACGCATACCCAGCGTGTTATGCTGGCCGGTGCAGGTGATGAGAAGAAGCTGACACTGCAGAAGCTGCGGGCGCTCTCCGGCAGGACGGCACGCAGGCTGGAGAAGAGCGGTGCGCGCGATGTCTCCATCTATTTTTCCGAGCTGAATGTTCGCGGCGTATCGCTGGCGGACAAGGTGCAGGCGATTGCCGAGGGCGTATGGCTGGGGCTCTATGTGTTTGATAAATACCATACCAGTAAAAAAGAGAATAAACGTGCGTTAAGGTCGGTCACCATCATGGTGCCGTCGCGTCGTGATCTGGATGCGGCGGAAACAGCTGTTGAGACTGCAAAGGCCGTTGCTGCGGGAACCAACTTTGCCCGTGATCTGGCCAATGAACCGGGCAATGTATGCACGCCGGAATTTCTGGGAGAGCAGGCGGCTGCACTGAAACATAAGAAGCTGAAAGTCACCGTCATGGATAAGCAGGCGATCGAGAAGGCCGGATTTACGGCACTGCTGGCGGTCAATCAGGGTTCGGCCAAAGAGCCCCGCTTTATTGTGCTGGAGTATAATGGTGGCAAAAAAGGTGATGCGCCGGTGGCGCTGGTCGGCAAAGGTCTGACCTTTGATGCCGGCGGCATTTCCATCAAGCCGGGACAGGCGATGGATGAGATGAAGTTTGATATGTGCGGGTCAGCTGCCGTTTTGGGTGTTTTCAAGGCAGTGACGGAAATGAGTCTGCCCGTCAATCTTCTGGGCGTGATTCCATCCACTGAAAATCTGCTGGGATCTGCCGCATACAAGCCGGGTGATATTATCACTTCGTATAAAGGAGTGACGATTGAGGTGCTCAATACCGATGCAGAGGGACGTATTATTCTATGTGATGCCCTGGCCTATGCTGCTGAAAAGAAGCCTGCCGAAATTATTGATTTTGCCACACTGACCGGCGCATGTGTGATTGCGCTCGGCTCGCAGGCAACAGGATTGATGGGGACAGGTGAGAAGGTCAAGGCAGGGTTGAAGAAGTCCGGTGACTATACCCATGACCGGGTGTGGGAGTTGCCGATGTATGAGGAGTATCAGGAGCAGATCAAGAGCAAGATTGCCGATATTAAAAATATTGGCGGACGTGAGGCCGGTACGATCACGGCGGCCTGTTTTCTCTCCCGTTTTGTTGATGATATTCCGTGGGCGCATCTGGATATCGCCGGCACGGCCTGGAATATGAAGGGCACCGATATTTCGCCGGTTGGCGCAACCGGAGCAGGGGTTCGTCTGGTCGTTGACTACCTGGCCAAACGTAAGGCTGATTAATGCTGCTTGATCTCAATAGGGCCTGTTATCGGGGTATGCTGTTTGCGGCCTACTTTCTTGTCGCTGCGGTACCCGTCGGGGTATGGAACCATGACCTGTTCCGTCTGATTAACGGCGCCAGCTCCGCATGGGGTGATGAACTGTTCGGATTGATCAGCGGTTTTGGCGACGGGTTGGTCATTGCCCTGCTGATCTCCTGTGTGATGCTGTTCCGGCTTCGTCTTGGCATAGCTGCATTGATTGCATTTATCGCCTCAGGGCTGATTGCCCAGCTGCTGAAGCGCATCTTTGATATGCCGCGCCCTCCGGCTGTACTGGAGAATGTGCACCTGCTGGGAGCAGCGCTACAGTCGCATAGTTTCCCGTCCGGGCATGCGACTTCATGCGGCGTGATGATTCTGCTGGCATTGTTGCTCTGGAAACGCGATCAATGGCAGGCATGGGCGGGGGCGATGCTGTTTGCACTGGCCGCCTATGGCCGGATCTATGGCGGTGTTCATTTCCCGTTTGATGTATGGGTGGGCGTGGGCATCGGCATGTTCTGCATGTCGGCTGCAAAACACTGGGTGATGCGCTGGTCTGAGGGTGCGTGGGAAACAAGTGAGTGGGCATGGAAGCTGCCTGCCGTAATTGTGATGATAGAGGCCGCCGTGCTGGGGCTTGGTTATCGCATTCAGCCATCGACTGCGGTGCCGGTAACACTGCTGATGCCGGTGGCGGCGCTGGTGATCCTGATGCAGTTCTGGAAGAGGAAATTCAATCATGGCTGAAGCGACACGGGTTCATTTCGAGTTGCTGGAGCAACCGGATCGGGTCGAAGGTATCGCCAGGCTTCTGTTGCGCCGTAACCGGCTGAAACCGCATGTTCTGATTCTGTGCCCGGATGCGGGATTTATGGCCCAACTGGATGAGCGGCTCTGGACGGTTCATCCCGAATCGTTCCTGGCCCATGGCGTTGCCGGGGAGGATGCCGGGCTTAATGCGCAGCAACCGATCCTGCTGGCCACGGAAATTGTGCGCGATAACAATCCGACCGTGCTGATCAACGGATGCCTGGAAGTGCCAACAGATCTTTCCGCTTTCTCCCATATTGTCGATTTTGTTGATGGCTGGGATGATGCCCTGAAACAGGCGGCACGCGAGCGTTTCCGCACCTACCGGCAACTTGAAATGGATCCGCAGTATCTGGGCGGCAAAGGAGCTTGATTGAGTGGTTTTCATAATCCTTTGCCCATCGGGTCAGGCTTTCGTACCATGCGCCAATGAGTGGTGAGCGCGATATCGATGATATTCTCGACAGTCTGAACAAGCTTCTTCGTGAAGGTGAAAGTCACAATGATGATCATGTGGAAGTTGATGCGCAGGCCGAGGAGATCGAGGCGGAACTTCATGAACTTGAAGAGGGTGGTTCCGGAATATCCGAAGAGGTCGCTGTAGCGACAGAAGAGGCTGTATCCGAACTGTCCGAAGCTGCAGATATCTCCGGCAGGCATGCTGAAGCAGATGCCGGATCGGTGGCGGATCCCGGGCAGGATGAGGCGGGTGAACCTTGTGAATCAGTTGAAGCCGATTCATCTGATTCCTCTGATGCTCAGACGATGGAGCCGGTTGATGCACCGGTATCGGTTCAGCGGGTGGTGTTGACCGAAGAGATGCTGCTGGATAATCCCCAGGGCAATCTTCTTTCGCTGGTAAAGAGAGATGAAGCGGAGGCCGCCGAATCAATGGCTGAAGCGCCTCAACAGGAAGCTGTTCGTGAGAACCGTACGCCCCTGCATGTCGATCATCACCATATGGCGCGGCTTCTGGATCAGGTGACGGATGACGTGATTGATCAACTGCAGCAGGAGCTGCCGGTACTTATCAAACATTCGCTTTATCGTCATCTGGCTGAGCTAAGGGATGCAGGAGACGATGGCCATCAATCCGAATCAGGCAGCAGAGAGGAATAGAGAGTAATGAATCACCAGGCGACCGAGCCCGCTAAAATCTACGATCCGCAGAGTGTGGAACCGGCTGTTTCCGACCAGTGGCTGAATTCAGAGGTATTCAAGCCGAAGGCGCGGGAAGATGGTAAAAACGGCGAGAACTACTGCATTGTTATTCCGCCGCCGAATGTGACCGGCAGCCTGCATATGGGCCATGCCTTCACCTTTACCATTCAGGATATGCTGATTCGCTGGCAGCGCATGCAGGGAAAGTCCGTACTCTGGCAGCCGGGTACCGACCATGCCGGTATTGCCACGCAGATGGTGGTGGAGCGGCTGCTTGATAAGGAGGGTGTGCATCGCCGGGACCTGGGTCGTGACAAGTTTCTGGACCGGGTCTGGGAGTGGAAAGAGCACTCCGGTGGCACCATTGTCGGCCAGTTGAAGCGTCTGGGAGCATCGTGCGACTGGAGCCGCGAACGTTTTACGCTTGATGAAGGGCTCTCCGCGGCGGTGAAAGAGGTGTTTGTCCGTCTTTACGAAGAGGGGCTGATCTATCGCGGCAAGCGTCTGGTTAACTGGGATCCGGTGCTTGAAACGGCGGTATCCGACCTGGAAGTGGTGCATGATGAGGAGCAGGGCCACTTCTGGCACATTCAGTATCCACATGCTGACGATCCATCGAAACATGTTACCGTGGCAACCACACGCCCGGAAACGATGCTGGGCGATTCGGCCGTGGCGGTGAATCCGAAAGATGAGCGCTACCGGGATCTGATTGGCAAGGAGCTGATTCTGCCTCTGACCGGACGAACCATTCCGGTGATTGCCGATGAGTATGTTGATCCCGAGTTTGGAACCGGTTGTGTGAAGATTACACCGGCACATGATTTTAACGACTATGAGGTAGGCAAGCGCCATGACTTGCCGTTGATCAATATCTTCACCAGCCGTGCTCATATCAATGATGATGAGATTATTCCCGAGCAGTACCGGGGTCTGGACCGTTATGAGGCGCGTGAGCGCATTGTCGCCGATCTTGAGGCCGAAGGGTTGCTCTACAAGGTTGAGGAGCATGAGCATAAGGTGGGACGAGGGGATCGTTCGCATGCGGTGATCGAGCCGTACCTGACCGACCAGTGGTATGTTGCTATTCAGGAGCTGGCCGACCCTGCCATCAAGGCGGTTGAAGATGGTGATATCCGCTTTGTTCCCCGCCACTGGGAGAAGACCTATTTCGAGTGGATGCGCAATATTCAGGATTGGTGTATCTCCCGCCAGCTCTGGTGGGGGCACCGTATTCCGGCATGGTATTGCGATAACTGTGATCATATTACGGTCAGCCGTGAAACACCGGAGTGTTGTGGTGGCTGTGGCGGCAGCGGTATCACCCAGGATGAGGATGTGCTTGATACATGGTTCTCATCAGGCCTGTGGCCATTTTCAACGCTGGGCTGGCCGGAGCAGACGAAAGAGATGGAGCAGTTCTACTCCACCAATGCACTGGTTACCGGCTTTGATATCATCTTCTTCTGGGTGGCCCGCATGATTATGATGGGATTGAAGTTCACTGGTAAAGTGCCGTTCAGGGATGTCTATATCCATGCCCTGATCCGTGATGCGCAGGGCCAGAAGATGTCCAAGTCGAAGGGTAATGTCATTGACCCGTTGGAGATTATTGCCGATTACGGTGCCGATGCATTGCGTTTTACGCTTGCTCATATGGCAACGCCGGGTCGTGATGTGAAGCTGGATGTGAAACGTATCGAGTCCAACCGCAACTTCATGAACAAGATCTGGAATGCAGCGCGCTTTGTCTTCATGAACCGGGGCGATGCAGTGCCGGATGCAAATGTGAAGCCGGCATCCGATGTCAACCGCTGGGTGCTGACGGAGCTGGATCACACTGCCCGCGAAGTGGAGAAGGCATTGGCTGAGTATCGCTTTAATGAAGCTGCAGCTGCGTTATACAACTTTATCTGGGGCATCTACTGCGACTGGTATGTCGAGGCCGCCAAGGTGTCGCTCTATAAGGATGATGAGGCCGCCAGGGCTGAGACACAGGTGGTGATGTTAACGGTGCTGGATGGCTGGTTGCGACTGCTGCATCCGATCTGTCCGTTTATTACCGAGACGCTGTTCCAGGAACTGCACGGGCCGGATGCACGCCTGGTAACGGCGGAGTGGACCGCCTCCTATGCTACGGATGAGCAGGCTGTCTCCCGCATGAATCGGGTGATGGAGGTGGTTTCGGCCATCCGCTCGATCCGTGGTGAGATGAATGTTTCTCCGGGCAAAAAGATTGTGGCGCAGATTGCTGCTTCCGCTGCGGTTCGTGCCGAGCTTGAAAGCCAGCAGAAGATATTGATGAGTCTGGCGCGGCTGGAGTCATTGGTGTGGCTTTCGGAAGAGTCGGATGTCGAAGGCGCTGCTGTGGCACCTCTGGCCGATGCCAGGGTGTTTCTGCCGCTGGCGGGGCTGGTCAATGTGGCAGAAGAGCTGGCCAGGATTGAGAAGAATCTGGCCAGGGTCGGGAAGGATGTGGCCAAGCTTGAGGGCAGGCTCTCCAATCCGAAGTTTGTTGATAGTGCGCCGGAAGCGGTGGTGGCCAAGGTGCGCAGTGATCTTGATGAAAATAAGGCCAAATTCAAGGAACTCAAGGCTGCCGAGGAGCGTTTGAAGGCGCTGTAGGTAAATACGGGCGCCTTTCCATTCATAGAGAGGTTGCTTTAGTTGAGTATTCCGAAACCGTGTTTTGGAATATGTGCAAGGTGAGGGCAGGAGGCCCGTAGCCTTGTCAATTAAAACGGAGGAGTCCCATGCCAAGTTTTGATATTGTATCCGAAATTGATATGCAGGAAATGGATAACGCCCTGAATCAGGTGAAGAAAGAGATCGCCACGCGTTATGATTTCAAAGGCAGCAATGCCTCGATCGAGTTGGCGGATGACGGCATCACTGTGGTTGGTGATTCGGATAGCCGGGTCAATACCATCACAGAGATTCTTCGCGCCAAGATGGTGAAGCGGAAGCTGGATGCAAAGTGCCTTGAATATGGCGACATTGAAAATGCGAGTGGCGGCAACAAACGGCAGCAGGTCAGTATCAAACAGGGTGTCAGCACCGAACTCGCCAAGAAGATCGTCAAGCTGATCAAGCAGGAGAAGATGAAGGTGCAGGCTGCAATCCAGGGGGAGCAGGTGCGTGTTACCGGCAAGAAACGCGATGACCTGCAGGCTGTCATGGCCCTGGTTCGCGGTATGGATGCCGACCGCCCGTTGATGTTCACCAATTTCCGAGACTGATTTTTTGTCTATTCCTGTGAGATAAGCTACATTCATGGCCGTTGGATCGGTGACAATCGGGCGCTTATTTAGGCTGCCAGGTTCGGATCGGCGCGGAGGTATGGATGGTCAGGCAAAAAGCAAACTCTGCTAAGCAAGAAGCACTACCTGTGAGCAGCGACAGCGAACAAAACATGGAAGAGGTCAAAAAGGCTCTGGAGAATGACTCTACCGTAGAATTGATTACCAGCGGAGACACCTCGATTCTCCCCCAGTTGGCTGCTGCACGACCGCTTAACCAGTTGGATACGACACCGCTTGATCTTGATGCCATTATTGAGGATGTGGCGCGTGTCATTGCCACAACGCCGGATCACTACAAATGTATCATGTTTACCGATCTGGTCGGTTCAACCCAATATAAACGTGAAATGGGGCATACCAAAGGCTTTATGCGCAATCGTATGTTCTGTGATATCTGTGAACAGGCCGTGAATCGTAATCAGGGCGTGGTTGTAAAGCGTCTGGGCGATGGTGTTATGGCCGTGTTTGAAACTGCCATGGATGCCGTGCTGGCGGCGATGCTGATGGTCAGCAGCCTGGAGGCTGACAGGAAGAAATTGAAAAAGATTGTTGGCAGGATGGATTGCCGGATTGGTATTACCTGCGGTTATGTGAAGGAGATTCCGGGGCCAACGAAGGATTATATCGGTCATGCCATGGATAAGGGCGCTCGTATTGAAGGGATTGCCAAAACCAACCAGGTATTGATTGATGAGATTGTCTATGGCCTGATCCATACAAAGATTCGTGACTATGCAGATGATATTGTCATTGGTCCGCCACGCAATCTGACTCTGAAAGGTGTCGGCGTCAGCACATTGTATGAGGTTTCACCCAAAGAACGCGGCCTTGTGGGAAGTATCGGCTATAAACTCCGTCACCTGTTTGATTAGGGTCTGTACCCCTGGACGAACAGGAGACGCCCGACCAGTTGTCCAAGGGGAGGGGAGGAGGTTCAACTGACCGAGCGTCTGTCCGGTTACGGTTTCTTAATCCATTAAAGCACACAAAACTTTTTTTTCAACCAATGTGCGTGATAAGGGCGCTCTTTTATGCACGGCTCACCGGATACGGTGTGGCATGTTAATGCCGGACACTGTTATGCCGATAGAAACCGATATATGGCATACAACAGATGCAAAAGGAGGTCTGATATGGAAACGGATCGTGCTAAACAGATTGCATCCGCTTTTTTGAAAGTGAACGATTGCCAGGTGGAAGAAGTTGCCGGTGGCCTGCTGGTTCAGTACCATGGTAAAACGGCCTATTTTGTTCGTGAGTCCTGTTTTTGGCCTTTTGTTTATCGGATTACCGGTGTTTCCGAAGATTCAATAGCCCAAAATTTTCGAGCCTGAGTATATCAGATTTATGTGCAGGATGGGCTTTGGCCGATCCCAGGGATATCCTGTGATTCTGTTTTACACTTGTGAACTTTATGTGTTTCCGGTCACCGTATGACCCGCAGGGAGGTTTGACATGAAAGTACGTATGCCAATGAGCAGTGAAGTGGTTTCTGTCTCAAAGGACGATACGCTGCATACAGCCGTTGCAAAGATGGTGATGCATAATTGTGCACAGGTTACGGTTGCCGATAATGACGGGAATCTGATCGGTATTGTAACGGTGCGCGATGTGATGATGCCGCTCTATCCGGGTCAGGGCGATTATGTCCATGATAGTCTGCATGCACGCGACTTTGAGGCGATGGAAGAGAACTACGGCAAGGTTCTCGAAATGAAGGCGGGTGATGTGATGACTGCCAATCCGGTAAATGTTTCACCTGATGATTCTGTGCTGAAAGCAGCCTCATTCATGGGGTTGAAGAACCTGCGCCGTATTCCGGTGGCTGAAGATGGAAAACAGGTTGGTATTCTGAGTATCGAAAATATCAATAACGCGCTTTTTCTGAATCGTTAAGTTTGTTTGATGAATTGATCAGGAGGGCCGCATTACGGCCCTCTTTTTTTGTTCCGTTATCTTCGACATATTGACCTTGCCTCCTCTTTTTCTACCATATTGCCGCTATGATTAAAGCGGATCGGCTCTGCCGGAAATTCGGTGAGGCATATGCGGTTCAGGATTTGAGCTTCCACGTCCGCAAGGGCGAGGTGATGGGGCTTCTGGGGCCGAATGGCGCCGGGAAGTCCACCACGATGAAGATGCTGACCTGCTTCCTGCCACCATCATCCGGTGATGCCTCGATTGGCGATGCCTCCCTGCATGATACAATGGAGGTGCGCCGCAAGGTGGGCTACCTGCCCGAGAATGCCCCCTCCTATGCCGATCTGGATGTGCGCTCGTATCTGAAGTTTGTCGGCAGCATGCACGGTCTGGCTGATGCGACGCTGACAGACCGTATGGCCGAAATGGCTGCCGCATGCGGGCTTGAACATGTGCTGCACCGCAGGATTGACGAACTCTCCAAGGGATTCCGGCAGCGTGTCGGTCTGGCTGCAAGCATGTTGCACGATCCGGAGTGTCTGATATTCGATGAGCCGACTACGGGCCTTGATCCCAATCAGATTGTTGAAATTCGCCATCTGATCCGTCGTCTTGGCGAGAAGAAGACAGTATTGCTCTCCTCGCATGTGTTGCCGGAAGTTGAGGCTGTCTGTGACCGTATGATGATCATAGACCGGGGCAGATTGCAGGTGATGGGCAGTTCAGATGAACTGGCGCGCCAGGCACAGGGTGAATCGGTGCTTTATCTCCGCCTGAAAGAGCCCGGTGAACCGCTGTTTGACCTGATCACTAAAACATTGCCGGATATTGAGATCAAGGTGAGGGATCTGGGCCAGCCGCACTGCTATGTGATTTACCATCCCGAGCCTGATATGCCGTTGGCTGAGAAGGTTTTTCATGCGGCCGTTGCAGCCGGTGCAGTCATCCTTGAGATGCAGCCGGAGCAGGCAACGCTGGAGGATGTGTTCCGTAAGCTGACCGGAGGAGACCAATGAGCAGAGGCATGGCAACGAGCAGGGCGCTGGTTATCTGCTGGAAAGAGTGGCGTGTGGCGCTGGATACGCCGCTGGGTTATGTGGTGGCAACCGCATTTCTTCTTGCCGCCGGTTTTTTCTTTGGCAACCACCTCTTTCTTGCCGGTCAGGCTGACATGCGAGGCTATTTCAGCGTGATGCCACTGTTGCTGATGTTCTTTATTCCGGCCATGAGTATGCGGATGCTGGCAGATGAGGCACGCAGCGGAACCTTTGAACTGTTGGCGACAATGCCGGTGCGTACCCGTGATATCGTGGCGGGAAAATTTATAGCTGTAATACTGCAGGTTTCGACGCTGCTTGCCCTGACCCTCTTCTACCCCGCAACACTTGCCCTGATCGGCGATCTGGATGGTGGTCAGGTGGCGGCATCCTATCTGGCACTGCTTCTTCTTGCTGCCTGTTATATCTCAATCTGTCTCTATGCGTCTGCCCTGACCGACCATGCTGTCGTCGCCTATGTCATTGGCTTTGGTATGCTGTTCGCTCTCTTTATCATGGTGCAGGCGCTACCGACATTCTCTCCTGCCATTCAGGACATGCTTGCCATATGTATGCCGCTGGCGCACTACAATCTGATGCTGCGCGGCGTGATTGGTCTCGATGATATTGGCGCTTTGCTGTCGGTAACGGTTCTGTTTCTTGCGCTGACATGGTTTCAGCTTGAGCGGCGGCGGTGGCGCTGATGGAAGGGCAGATGAATGGACATGTGAGCGGGAAGGTGGAGCCGCAGGACTTCCGTAAACGGGTTCGCAGAGAGTCATGGTTGACGCTGCTTGCGGTGATTGCCGTAACAGGGCTGCTGTTTCTGGTGACCGTACTTTCGCATCTGCGCTTTGACTGGACAGAGGGGCAGGTCTATACGCTCTCCCAATCAACTGTTTCAGTTCTGGAGCAGCTTGAAGAGCCGATACTTGTGCGTGCCTATATCACGTCCGGCTTGCCACAGCCGTATGGCCGCTTAAAGCGGTTTCTGGAAGATATGCTGCAATCCTACCATCAGGCCGGTGCAGGCAATGTCGGTTTTGAAGTGGTTGATCCGTCAGAGGATCCGAATCTGTCTGCGGCCCTTGCCGCGATGAATATTCCGAAGGTGCAGGTGCAGGTGGTTGAGGATGATCAGGCACAGGTGAAGCAGGGTTATCTGGCGGTCGTGATTGAGTATCTGGATAGTAAAGAGATCATTCCTGTTGTGCAGAGTGAAGAGGGCTTTGAATACCTGCTGACGCGCAAGATCAAGAAGTTGACCGGCAAAGGGCGCGTCAAGGTCGGCGTTGTCTCCGGTTTTGGCACAAGCAGCCTCTATCAACTTCGCAAGCTGCAGGAGTTTGCCTCGGATGATTACGAACTGGTTGAGGTGGATGCGGAGAACGGGGCCATAGGGCCTGACATCAGGGCGCTGATCATTGCCGGCATGGAGAGGGCGCCAACGGAGGCATTCCGTTATCGGCTCGACCAGTTCCGCATGCACGGCGGAGGCCTGCTGTTGCTGGCCGGTAATGCCAAGCCGCTGCTCTCTGCCGGGTTTGAGGTTGAGCCGGTTGATCCGTATGCCAATGACTGGCTGAAATCGGATCTCGGTATTGCCGTCGAGCCTGGCATGGTCATGGATCAACGCGCCACCCGCGTTGCGGTTAACCAGCGGCAGGGCGGTTTTATGTTTCGTAGCCTGGTGGACTATCCCTTTTTGCCGAATGTTACTGCACTGAATCCGGAGCATGTTGTGACAGCCGGCCTGGAGAGTGTCTCGCTGCCATTTGCTTCGCCGCTTTTGTGGATAGATGGTGATGATAAGGAGGCGGGGCGTCATCTGCTGATGCGTTCATCGCCGTTCTCTGCCGTACAGTCCGGCCCTCCCTTTGATGTGAGTCCCATGATTGATATTAAGACGCGTTTTTCAGGCATGATGCTGCGTCCGTCGGCGCTGGCGCTGGCATTTGATGGCAGTGCCAAATCCGCTTTCGATAAGGCTCCTGAAGGGGTGAAGGGGATCGAGCATATTGCGGCAACAGATTCGAGCCGCATGGTTGTGGTGGGGTCTCCCTCGTTTCTTGATGATGAATTCATGGATGGTGGCAAGCTTGTGGCTGTGCTGAATATGGTTGACTGGCTGGTAGGTGATGAAGCGCTGATTGAACTTCGTTCCCGAGGCGTGAGCCAGAGACCGTTGGAAGAATTAAGCGCTGCAGGCCGCTCCTTCTTTAAAGGCATCTGGATGTTTGGCCTGCCGTTGCTGGTTGCGTTGATCGGCTTGTGGCGCTGGTGGCTTTTAAAAAAGCGCAGGGCTGAGTGGTGAACAGGTCAATTGTTGCCGTTCTGCTTCTGTTCCTGCTGGGGCTGCTCTTCTGGCTCGCTTCAAGGCCGGATTCCGCCCCGCAGAGGATGCCGGAGATGGTTCGCTTCAATCCGGCCGATGTATTCTCTATAACACTGAAGCAGGGGCCGGAAGCGGCCATTTTATTATCACGTTCGGGCGAGCGCTGGCAGCTGTCGGGAGGAGGAGAAAAAGGCGGAGAACAGCGTGCGGATACGGATGCCGTTCTGCATCTGCTGGATGATCTTGCCTCCATGGAGATCATTCGTGTTGTCACACGCAATCCCGAACATTATGAGAGGTTGCAGCTGGCTTCCGGCGCAACCCGGGTTACCCTGAAGGGGAAGGATGACGCCATTTTGCTGGACCTGCTGGTTGGCAAGCAGGGGAGTGATCTGATCTCCACCTATCTTCGTATCGTTGACAAGCCTGAAGTGCTGGCTGTGAACAGGGTATTGCTCTGGCAGGTGAAACGTTCATATCAGGGTTGGAAGGCTATGGATGTACCTGCGGCAGGCAGGGCTGACAAGCCGGCCTCACAGGCGGACTGATGCAGTGGTAACGGAGCGTACTGACAACGAACCCTATCTGATCCTGTTTGATTGCGATGGCACCCTGACCGATTCGCACGGCGCCATTGTTCAAGCCATGCAGCAGGCGTTTGCAGCCTGTGGCCTTGCGGCTCCTCCGGATGATGCAGTATGCAGAATTATCGGGCTTTCATTGCAGGCTGCTGTTGATGCCCTCTCGCCTGATGCCTCCTGTAACGCGCGGATTATGAAGGCCTACCGCGAATATTATCTTGCCGGTGAAGCTTCACTTTCACTCTATCCGGGCGTGACCGATACACTGGAGGAGCTGCGCAGGCGTGGTTACTGGATGGGAATTGTCACAGGCAAATCAAAACCCGGCCTGATGCGTGTGCTAAGGAAGTTTGATTTGTGCGATTATTTTTATGTGCTTCGTACGGCTGATTGCTCTCCTTCCAAGCCACACCCGGCCATGGCGCTTGAATGCATGGATGAGCTTGGCGTTACGCCTGAGAGATCGAGTCTGGTGGGCGATGCGTTGTTTGAT
>CAZLJF010000044.1:0-13266 GCA_964559845.1 uncultured Zetaproteobacteria bacterium
AGAGCAGCATGATGACTCAAACAAAAACGCCTCCGATGAAACCGGGGCGATTCAGGTGTTAACCTGATACGCTTATGCATATCATGATTACAGCATCGCCTTGTCCGGAAAGTTCTGTAAACAACGCGATTAATTCCTACATATCAGATATGAAGAATATTTATCCATTTACCGCCATGCTTAATCTTCAGACGGCGTTTCACATTTAACCCAAGCGCCTGTTCACATGCAGCGTCCGGAGAGAAAACAGCCATTCGCCAGCCGTCATAACTCTTTCTGTAGAGGCTCCCCAGTGCAGCATAGAGCGCATGAACATTGGTATTAATCCGCTGGCCATAAGGCGGATTGCAAACCATCACACCCGGCCCGCCATCTGCAGGCCCGGATAGCTCTTTCACATCGTGCTGCTCGATTCGGATCAGTTCTTCAACACCGGCCCGTTGCGCATTTCTCCTGGTTATCCTGATCGCATCCGGGTTGATATCAGAGGCATAGACTGGAAGCGATGTGATATCGCGCCTGATCATCGTCTGTGTACGCTTAAGCACCCGCTCCCAGCCCTTTTGCTTCAGTTGCGGCCATGTGAGAAAGGGAAATTCATGGGTCAACCCGGGAGCCTGTCTGATCCCTGCCATGGCTGCCTCAATGGCAAAGGTGCCGGAACCGCACATCGGAACCATAAGTGGCTCATCCGCTTTCCACTCCATCCATTGCAGAACCGCTGCAGCAAGCGTTTCACGAACCGGAGCCTTGCCGCTTTCATGCCGATACCCCCTTCGATCCAGCCGCTCGCCGGATGTGTCAATGCTAAGCAGGCAACGATTGTTAACGATACGAATATATATCTTCCGGGGCTGCTTTCCCGAGTTATGTGCAAAGCCGCTATGTTTGATCGCTTCGGCTATTTCATGCTCAATTTTACCCGTATGCATTAAACGGGATGCATGACAACTTGCCTGAATATGGATTGCGCATTCAGAATCCAGAAACTTCCCCCAATCGACCTGCAAAGCCCTTTGCCGGATATCATTTAAGGAGAGCGCAGTAAAGCGCTTCAGCCGCAGAAGCACACGGGTAACAGAACGGCTCCTCAGATTGACTCGAAACATGGTTTCCATCGTGCCGGAAAAATGGATACCGCCACGCTCTTTCCGGATCTCGTGTGCAGAAAGTTCCTCAAGCTCTCTGCCGGCAAGATCCTCTAGGCCCGGAATAACAACTGCATAAAATCGATATGGATATGACATGTGCCGATCTTATGCAAATTTGACGCCACTTCACACTATGGGGTTGCCGCATCCGCTGCCATCTCGTAGATTATGCTAAATTTTTTTGGCTCTGTTTCAACGCTTTTCCCTTAAGCGATTTAGGGAAGAATGAAAGGCAGCCCCCAAGGAATAATATGTCGCTTTCGCTGGACCCCATACAAATTTCAGGCAAAGAGGTACTCCCGCTTATCGAGGGTGGTAAAGGTGTAGCCGTATCAAATGGCGAAACAACAGGTGCATGGGCCGCAGCCGGTGGTGTCGGCACATTCTCTGCTGTGAATGCCGACAGCATTGATGAAGAGGGTAATATTATCCGCACGGTCTATCATGGTAAAAGCCGGATTGCCCGCTTTGCGGAACTGGTAACCCAGGGTATTGCCGGGGGTATTGCCCAGGCCAAAGTCGCACATGAGGTTTCCGGAGGCAATGGCCGCATTCATATGAATGTGCTATGGGAGATGGGTGGTGCCGAACGGGTTCTGGAAGGTGTTCTGGAAGGTGCAAAAGGCCTGATTCATGGTGTTACCTGTGGTGCCGGCATGCCATTCAAGCTGGCTCCACTGGCTGCAAAACACCAAGTCTATTACTATCCGATTATTTCATCTGCACGTGCATTCCGGGCATTATGGCTACGCTCCTATCGCAAAGCTCCGGAATGGCTGGGCGGAGTTGTTTACGAGGATCCATGGCTGGCTGGCGGACACAACGGCCTCTCAAATTCGGAGGATCCTGAAAAACCCCAGGATCCATATCCGCGTGTTGTTGAACTGCGTAAAACCATGAACGGTTTTGGGCTGGAAAAGACACCGATTGTTATGGCTGGTGGAGTATGGTTCCTGCGCGAATGGAGCAACTGGATGGGTAATCCGGAGATCGGCCCGATCACATTCCAGTTTGGTACCCGTCCGATGCTGACACAGGAGAGTCCGATCTCCGATGCATGGAAGCAGCGCCTTCTCCAGCTAAAGCCTGGTGATGTTAAACTGAACAAGTTTTCGCCAACCGGCTTCTACTCGTCAGCAGTCTATAACAGCTTTCTGCATGAATTGTACGAACGCTCCGACCGGGAAATCGCCTTTGTTGACCATCCTGCTGGTGATCATATTGCCGAATTCACCTATGGCGTTCGCAATCGCAAAGCCTATGTAACCAAACATGACCTGAAACTGGCCGAATCCTGGATTAAAGAGGGCTTCAGCAAAGCACTGCCCACCCCGGATTCAACACTTATATTCGTAACCCCTGAAAAAGCGAAAGAGATTCGCCAGGATCAGCTTGACTGCATGGGCTGCCTCTCCCAGTGCTCTTTCTCCAACTGGGCCGCCAATGAACAGGGAACAACAGGACGCAAAGCCGACCCCAGAAGTTTCTGTATTCAGAAGTCTCTTCAGGAGATTGCCCATGGAGCCAGCCCTGATTCACATCTGATGTTTGCCGGCCATGCCGCCTATCGCTTTGCCGAAGATCCGTTTTATGCCAATGGCTTTATCCCGACGGTCAAAGAGCTGGTGGACAGAATCGCTACAGGTGACTGATCCCTCTGTTCCCAAACATTAGAATCGCAGACTTTGCCATCTCTGCGCCAATGCAGATATGCTGCCATACATCTGATGGTGCTTGATGTATCCTTTCCACCTTCGACGTCCATACAATATGGTATTACAATACCAAACTGTACGACTGGCAGGCTTCATAATCCTGCACTCATCATACACAGCAGTGTTTCTATCTAGGGCCTGTTAATAACAGCATCTCCCGCACATTCCAGTGCTATTTTAGCCACCTTTTCCAGAGGATCACCATCACCGCCCAGTTGTTTCCGAAGTGCAAGAAGTTCGTTGCTTGCCTGCTCACGCTGTTCAGGTGAAAGCAACCATGGCAGCACAGCTTCCGCCGCATTCGCCGGTGTCACTTCCTGCTGAATCAGCTCTGGCAACAAACGCCGGCCAAGAAGAATATTTGGCATCCCGATATGTTCGATCTTCACCAGCCACTTCGCTAACCAGTAGGTTGGCAGCGAGAGACGATAAAGAATCGCACCAGGAGTTCCACAAAGCGCCGTCTCCAGTGTGGCCGTTCCGGAGGCAGTCAATGCCACCGTCGCAGCTTTTCGCCAGGCGTAGGGATTCTCACTAACAACAGGAATATTACGATGAGCGGCCTCATCATAGAACGGATGCTGAACAGATAAAGGTGCCAGTATCACAGCCTGTAACAGAGGTACTCTTTGCTTCAATCGCTCGTAAGCATCGAGCATCACGATTCCAAGCCGTGTGATCTCTTCCTTTCTACTTCCCGGCTGCAATAAAAGTAGCGGTTGCTCTGGATTCAGGCCCGCCTCCAACACCATATCCTTGGGTGATTGCTCCGCTTCGATCACACCAACAATGGGATGCCCAACAAATTCGGCATGCAGACCGGAGCTTTCATAGTAACCTGGTTCAAATGGAAAAAGCAGTGCCAGCCTGTCCACGACCTGTGCATAGCTCCTGGCACGTCCCGGACGCCAGGCCCACAATTGCGGCCCAACAAAAAATACGACCGGAATCCCCCGCTGTTTCGCAGCTGATGCCAAACGCAGATTAAACTCCTTAAAGTCCACACAGACAAGTGCATCATAATGTTGGCGATCGAACTCATTTTTGATGCTGCCGAGCACCTGCCAAAGACGGTAAAAACGTGACAGCGCTTCGAACAGTCCAACGACCGCCAGATCATCATTGCGCTCTACAAGGCGTACTCCGGCTGTTTCCAGGCGACGGCCACCAAGCCCGTCAAGAATCACATCAGGAATCAGGCGCTGTAAATGTGAGGCAATACCGGCTGCGTAACGTTCACCGCTCGGTTCACCGCAACTGATAAAAAAACGCAATTAGCCGGTTGTAATTGCGGAGCGTAGCGCTCCAGCCACATCTTCTGCTTGAGTACGATCCAATAGCGGATGGATTGGCAAGGCAAGGCAACGCGATGCTACCGCATCAGAAACGGGACAATCAGACTTCCAGGCATCAAATGCAGGCTGTTTATGCAATGGAATCGGATAATAAACCGCCGAAGCTATACCTGAATCAAACAGATGTTTCTGCACAGCATCTCGATCACATCCTTCCGGCAACAACAAGGTATACTGATGCCAAACATGCTTACCACGCACACATTGCGGCAACACCAATGGCAAATCAGCCAGTAGCTCCTGATAGATTGCTGCAACACGTACCCTCTGTTCATTATCCTGATCAAGGCGGCGCAAACGAATACGCAGCGCGATTGCCTGCAGTGAATCAAGACGGCTATTCACACCAATTTCAGCATGCTCATAGCGTTTATACTGGCCGTGATTGCGTAAAGCACGCGCACGATCAGCCAGTGCCGGGTCATTGAAAGAGATCAAGCCTCCATCACCAATCCCGGACAGGTTCTTGCTTGGAAAAAAGCTAAAGCATCCGGCATCGCCCCAGGCGCCAAGTTTACGCCCTTCGAACTCCGAGCCTGTCGCCTGCGCGACATCTTCAACCACAAGCAAATCATGTTGCTTTGCCAGTTCAGCCAATTCAAGCATAGGTGCAGACTGTCCGAAAAGGTGTACCGGCAGTAACGCCTTGGTCTTTGGCGTAATTGCTTTTTCAACAGCTTTCGGATCGAGATTGAAATCATCAGTACAGATATCCACAAACACCGGTATTGCACCAACCAGCACAATTGCCTCTGCTGTTGCTGCGAATGTGAACGGAGAGGTAATCACCTCATCACCATCACCCACGCCAAGTGCGCGTAATGCAAGTATCAGTGCATCCGTACCGGAATTGACACCGACACAAGCCGAAACACCAAGAAAATCGGCCATCTCCTCCTCGAAGGCGGCAACCTCCTGCCCCAGAATAAAGTCACCTCGTGACAGTTGCGCCTTAAAGGAGTCAACCAGTTCATCCTTAATTTGTCCGGCCATTGCCGCCACATCCACCATTGGAATCCGCATATTCACTCCTCTCTTAGCGCTGCATGAATTTCTTCGGCCACCTTCATCGACCGCAAGCCCATTTCACCAGGAATAAGCGGCTTACTCCGTGTACGGACGCAATCCAGAAAATGAGCTATTTCATCAAACAATGGGTCGCCATCGGTTTCTTCGAAACGTTTCTGTCGAATCTCGCCACCCTCAACCCAGGCTCGATGACCTTTACGGGACTGCATATCAAGCGAGCAATAAAAGCCCTCATCAAAACAGCGCAGTACACGCTCAGCCTTCGTACTTACGCGACTTGCAGTAATCGTCGCTGCCGCGCCATTGGCAAAACGCAGCCGTGCGTTAGCAAGATCATAATGCGGTGTCAGTACGCGTGCACCAACCGAATCCACCGAAACCACATCATCGCCAATCAATTCAAGAATCAGATCAATATCATGAATCATCAAATCAAGAATTACGCTGACATCAGCTGAACGTGCGGTAAATGGAGCCACCCGTACAGACTCAATATACCGAACAGAACGATCTAACCCTGCATGCATGATAATTGGGTTGAACCGTTCGACATGACCAACCATCAGGATGCGATTATTCTTTTCTGCCTGGTCTACCATACGTTGCGCGGCATCTGAATTCTGCGCAATCGGCTTCTCAACCAGTACATCGCTACCGGCAGCAAGCAGCACACAAGCGATCTCCTCGTGCGTAATGGTTGGTGTAGCAACCGAAACCGCCGTGCTACCTGCTGCTTCGGCGACATCCGTACTCCATCTTTCGGCCCCGACCTCCTCGGCCACGGCTTTTGCCTGCCCGGCATCAACATCTACCACCAGTGCCAATCGAACATCCGGCATGGCAGCATATTTCTGTGCATGAAAACGCCCCAACCGCCCTGCTCCAACAACCGCCACATCAATCTTTCCTGTCATCCATCACCTCCCGCAATGCAATCACCTTCACTCCGGCTTCCTCTGCCACCTTGACCAAACGCTCGCGATCAAGCAGCAGGGTCCAGTCAGCCTCAACTGCAAGTAGACGGCAGCCATGCTCACGCATCTCCTGAATCGTATCCGGCCCAACCGCCGGAACATCAAAGCGAGGATCTTGCCCCGGCTTGGCCACCTTCACAACAACGGCCTTGCCGGATCCCAGGGAACCGCCACGCCGGATTGCCTCATCGGTACCTTCAATCGCCTCGACTGCCAATACCGCCTTGCGTTCAACCACAACCGTCTGCCCAATATCAAGTCCGGCAATCGCCTTGGCTTGCTTAAAACCGAAACGCGCCGATTCCAATGCCTTGCTATCCGGACTTCCACCGGCAATCACCCCTTCGCGCGCAACCATCGCCGGATCACATTCGATCTGAGAAAGTAGTGGAATCCCCCGGGAATCAAAATAATCGGCTATCGCATTAAGAATGGTATCATCGCGATAATCCGGCAATTTCCAGAGTATCCTGATAGCCGCAGTATCCGGGCGAAAGTTTCTGAACAGATGAAGTTTTCGAACTTTTCCGGCCATAATTAGCGACTTGACACCATGTTTCTGAAAAAAACGGAGGCCTGTCTTCAGTTGCCCTGCCCCCAGCCAGAGGATCTCATCCACATAAGAGCCCAGATCCCGAGAGGCCTCCCCATGCACAGCCGTTGCCACTACGCGGCAGCCGCGCGCCCGCAGAACCTGCGCTGCAATCTTTGGAAAGCAGCCGTAGCCAGCGATCATGCCTATACAGGCAGGATCAGTCATCTAGACGCAATACGCCGCGATCAGAATCCACGACGAACTGAACAAGCTCCTCAGCTTCCGGCACACCAGTTGCCAACTCACGCGCCATTTGCAGACGTACACTGCTATCACTGCCGGAACGAAATAGCAGTGGTAACAAACGCTTAAGAACAGTGATCGTATCCCGTGAAAAACCGGCTCTCTTTAAACCAATCAGATTTAACGAGGCCACGTGAGGTCGAAAGCCGCCTGCAACCAGACAAAACGGCGGCACATCCCGATTCACACCGGAAAGACCGGCAACCATAGCCAGCCGGCCAATTCTGGAAAACTGGTGTACGCCGCTCAGGCCACCAATAATGGCGCCATCTCCCACTTCAACATGGCCACCGAGGGCCGCCGAGTTGGCCATAATTACACCGTCACCCAATCGGCAATCGTGTGCCACATGCGAACTAGCCATCAACATACAGCGATTACCGATTTGTGTAAGCATGCCGCCATCCTTGGTGCCGGGATTAACCGTTACATATTCCCGGAATGTGTTGCCATCGCCAATAATGATCTCGGATGGCTCACCGCCATATTTCAGATCCTGAGGCTCATGACCAATACTGGTAAAGGGGAAGAAACGATTATTCTCTCCAATCGTCGTATGACCTGAAATCACAACGTGTGAAACAAGCTTGGATCCACTTCCGAGACGCACATGCCCATCAATCACACAATATGGGCCAATCTCAACACTCTCTCCAAGTTCGGCCCTGTCTGAAACGATCGCGGTTGGATGAATTACCTTGCTCATGCTTCATCCTTTGGCACCAGCGTTGCCATCAATGTTGCCTCACAAACCAGTTCTCCATCCACAAAAGCCTCGCCCTTAAAACGCCACATATGACCACGACGACGAAGGCATTCCAGTTCAAAGATTAGCTGATCTCCCGGACGTACAGGTTTGCGAAAGCGAACACCATCAATACCAACAAAATAGACCAGAAACTCCTGATCTTTTGGCGCCGAATGGAAAGCCAGAATACCTCCGGCCTGGGCCATTGCTTCAACTATCAAAACACCTGGCATCACCGGATGCTCGGGAAAATGCCCTGTAAAATGCGGCTCATTTGCCGTAACATTTTTCAAAACCCTGATCATTTTGTCAGCCTCGTAATCCAGCACACGATCGACCAGCAATAGAGGATAACGATGGGGTAGATATTCAAGGATATTATCGATATTCATTGTCGGCATAACTTGCTCCACGCAAAGAAGTAAAATTAAGAGTTCAACCGCTTCCACATTTCCGGAAGCCGCGCCATAAGCGCTGAAATACGAAGCCAGCTACGATGAGGCATGGCTGGAAATCCTGCATAGGTACCTCCCGCCTCCAGGTTGCCGGTTACTCCTGTTTTGGCAGCCAGTTTGCAGCCATCACCAATATTAAGATGTCCTGCAATTCCTGTCTGCCCGCCAACCTGACACCCTGCCCCGATTTTTGTTGAACCTGAGATACCAACCTGGCTTGCCATAATGCTATAGGCTCCAATCTCAACATTGTGACCTATCTGAATCTGGTTATCCAGTTTAACCCCCTGATGAATTACTGTGTCACCAAGCACGCCGCGGTCAACACATGTATTGGCGCCAATCTCCACATCATCCTCGAGTACAACACGGCCTGCCTGCGGAATCTTCATGTGCTCCCGGCCTGTCCAGGCATAACCAAAGCCATCGGAACCAATCACTGCACCAGCCTGCAAAACAACCCTGTCGCCCAGCACACAACGTGATAACACCACCGACCTTGCATTCAGCAAGCAGCGCTCACCAATCGTGGCATCATCCTCAATAATGCAACCGGTTCCAATGATACTCCCGGCTCCAATGGTAACATTTTTACCGATAACAACCTGGGCGCCTATCTCCACATCTGCAGCAAGTGCTGCGGTCGAATCGATAACAGCAGAGGAGTCGATCTCTCCGGATGAAACAGCTAGCGGATGGAAGTGACACTGGAGCTTTGCAAAGGCGAGATATGGATCATCAACCCGAATCAGTGTTTTGCCCAAGACTTCAATATCAGGCAGATCGGAGGCGACAAGAACAACACCTGCCCGGGTAGTGGACAACTCCTCCTTGTAACGCATATTGGCCAGAAAGGAGGCCTCATTCGCTGTCGCATCCTGAAGGGTATTCACACCGATAATCTCAATATCCGGGTTGTCGTTCTGCAACTGCCCGTTAAGCAGTCTGGCCAGCTCTTGAGTATTCAAAATGTACCGCGCGCTATTGGAATTACTGTTTGTCCAGAAGCTTGGTAATTTCACCCGTCACATCATGTACCGGATTGGAATAGAGCACAATCGGCTGTGCTTTGGGAAGAATCAGGTCATATCCACCCTTTTTCCCAAACTCATCCAGGGCCTTCCTGAGCTTTACGCCCAGCCTGCCATCCAGCTTGCTTTTCTCTGCAACAATCTCTTCCTGGGCATCCTGCTGCTTGCGGGAGTAAAGCTTTCTCATATCTTTGATTTCCGACTGTTTCTGTGAAAGTCGCTCGGGCGACATAGCCATCGATTGACCGAGCATCTCTTTTTCTGACTGTTCAATCTTTGACTTCAAGGCATCCAGCTCTTTCTGCTTCTTTGTTGTCAGCGCCTTTAAGCGACTGATTCCCTGCTGATACACCTTGGTATTTTCAAGTGCACTCTTCACATCGACAAAACCGATCTTTAACTCGGCTGCATCCACTAAAATTGCAGGTGCCAGACTGACCGCCAAAATTACGCCCAATAACGACTTCAATTTCATAACCACTCCTAAACAAAGAATAACTTAATCTTAAAAACCAACACCCAGCGCAAACCCAAAGTTCCGTTTTATATCTCCCGCCACCTTAGTGATCGGGAAGCCCCATGCAAGCGATAATGGACCAACCGGAGACATCCATTCTATACCAACACCAACCGAGGTGCGTATATTTGAACTGGAAAATGGCTCGCTAATGTTGAACGCGGGTATACTACCCCATACCGTGCCGGCATCAAAAAAGAGAACACCCCGGAATCCGGCCGTTTCCATATAAGGTAAAGGAAAAAATAGATCCAGCGATGCATTTAACTGCTTGTCACCACCAATCACTTCACCTGTCGCCGCATCGCGCAAGGTTACACCAAACGAATCAAAACCGCGAAGACTCCCGATACCCCCCAGGGAGTATCGACGGTAAATCGGGAGTTCTTTACCACCATAACCGTTAATTGTTTTGGCAGCAAAGGCAGGTCTCAATACAAATCCTTCACTCAGGGAGAAATAGCTTTTTGAAGAGGCTGTTATTTCATAAAACCTGTTCTGGCCACCCAGCCCGGCAACATTTAACCCTAACTGCTCCACATGACCTTTCGAGGGCGCGATAGTCCGATCCCGAGTATCCCAACTGATAAATTGTATTAATTCACCTGTCGTTTGTACCCCCTCCTGAGAAAGCAGAACCAGAGAGGCCGGCTGAAGAATATCAAACAGTTTTGAATGGTTATATTGGTAACCAATGGAATAGGTCAAAAACTCCGTGATCGGGATACCAAAGTTAACACCTCCGCCAAAACTATCCTGTTTGTAATTGACGATATCACCAAGCTTCGTCTGTGTCTTAAAAAGACTGAGCGATGCGCTGACATCAGAATCCAGAAAATAGGGATCAGACACGCTTGCGTTAAGATTCTGAGTTTTACTGCCAACATCAGCACTAAGGTTGGTCGTATAACCCTTCCCTAAAAAGTTCCGCTCCTCGATCTTGGCTGTAAGGAACACCTTCTCCAGACCTGAATAACCGGCCCCGGCCGAGAAGCTCCCGGTTTTATCCTCCTCAATATTCACATTCATCCGGACACGATCCGCTTCATCTTCCTTTTCCAGGTTTACCCGAACATCCTTAAAAAGCCGCAAACGCTGCAGACGCTCCTTGCTTCGCTTGACGCCACTGGCCGTATAACGCTCTCCCTCATACTGTCTTAATTCCCGCCGGACCACCTTGTCTGTCGTCTTTTCATTACCGGATATCTCAATTCGCTCGACATAGACCTCCCTTCCTTTCTCGATATCGAATGTAACAGAGAGTTTCTGTGACTCTACATCACGTTTAAACAGCGGTGTCACGCTGGCAAACGCATAGCCTTCGTCACCAACGATCTCTTCCAGTGCTGTAATGGAGTTTCTCAAAGCGGTAACTGAATACATTTCCCCTTTTTCAAGTTCAATCGCCTCTAGCAGCGCCTCGCGTGAAGGCACCAGATCACCCTGCAATTCAATCTGATCAATGCTGTATTGCGGACCTTCATAGAGACTGAAGGTCAGATAAAAGCTCCCCTTATCCGGTGTCAAAGAGAGTTGGGCAGACTCAACCTTCACATCAAGGTAACCATGATTCATGTAATACTGCCGGAGCAGTTGAGTATCCGCACCGAAGCGTTCCCGGTCAAAAACATCCCGGTCACTGAACCAGCTTGCAAAGTCGGACTGTCGTGAAGCCAGTTCATCCCGCAAGGTTTCATCCGAAAAAGCCTTGTTACCAACAAACCGGATGCGTTTGATATGGGTGATATTCCCCTCGTGAACATGCAGCGTCAAATCGATTCTGCCATCTTCACGCAAAACCTTCTCTGCAGTCACATCAACCTGATAGTAGCCTTTTTTCAGATAGGCTTTGCGGATTATATTCCTGTCCTTTCTCAATTTCGCAGCACTGAACATACGTCCTGGTTTAAGCCCAAGCTTCGGTTTTAAATCCTTATCAACAATCTCATCGTTGCCAAGAATGCTTAATTTGGCAATCAGAGGGTTCTCTTTTACAACATAGATAAGGCGGATACCATTTTTTTCAGGAACACCCTCCACATGCACATCTGCAAAGAAGCCTGTTTTAAAAAGTGCACGCACATCACGGCTTATCTGCCTCCTGCTCAGCAACTCACCTGTTTTTGACTCGATATTGGCAAGTATGGCCGCCCTCTCCACATAGCGGTTACCAGATGTTTCAATTGCAACAATCCTTTTACCGATATCTGCTGCACCGGCTGAAAGCGGCTGAAACAACGTTGTGACCACAACCAGCAGAAAAAAAGCTCCAAGCAAAACATATGAACGGGCAGCGTGCATGTTAACCTCTGAATAACCGCGCCAAATCATTGTAAAAAGCAAATAACATCAGAACAACGATCAGGCTGATACCTATAATCTGAGTCTTTTCCATCACCATCGGAGAGAGCGGTTTACCACGTACTTTTTCGAGACCGATGTATACCAGATGCCCGCCGTCCAGAACCGGAACGGGTAAAAGATTCAGAACAGCAAGGTTAACCGAGATCAGTGCCAAAAACGATACAAATGAAATCAGGCCCAACTCCGCTGTTTTTCCCGCAAGTTGAGCAATGGCAATCGGCCCTCCCAGGTTCTCGGGCGAGATGGTCGCTGTCGCCATTTTACCCAGCACCTGAAGCGTCATGACGGTCATCTCCCAGGTACGTTCGAATCCGAACATGACGCCATCGACAAAGCCCATGCGATAGAGCACAGGCTCATGCGCAGGAACAGCTGCAAGACGAACGCCAATTCGGCCAAAACCGGCCTCATCGGCTGTCGGTATCACCGTCAGATTTAAAACGGTTTCATTGCGCCGCACATGAAAGTTCACAGGCCGGCCCGCATGCCTTCGAATGATCTCGATCAGTTCGCGGATACTCTGCATCGGCAGACCCTGCGCCTGTAAAATCCTGTCGCCGGGCTGAAGTCCGCCCTGCATGGCTGCAGAGTCCGCCTGAACCGAATCAACCATCACTTTAATGCCTGGAGAGATACCAAGCAGCAGATCAGTAACATTAACCAGCAGGACATCCTCTTTCGGCACGGGCAGCACAAACTTCACAGAGTAGCTTGCGCCACCCCGTTCAAGCTCTGTTACAACAGTGCTTCCTGCAGCTGATTTCAGCTGCTCCTCCAACTGCTGCCATGAATAAACCGGATGACCATTCAACTTGCGAATGAGATCGCCCTCCATCATGCCCGCCTGCTCAGCAATAGAGGCCGGCGCAATATTTCCGATAACCGGCGGCAATACCGTCTGGCCGATCCAGCCGATAGCCATATAGGCCATAATCGCAAAAAGAAAATTGAACAGCGGTCCGGCAACAGCAACAGAGGCGCGTTTCCAGGGCGGCTGGACATCAAATGCCCGTTTTTTGTCCGCTTCGGAAAGCTCCTCCCTGGCCACCTCTCCCTGTTCCGTCAGATTTTCACCAAGCATTTTCACAT
>CAZLJF010000045.1:0-12743 GCA_964559845.1 uncultured Zetaproteobacteria bacterium
TCACCTCCCGGTTGGCCTTGGATGCGTGAAAAATGATTTATTCAGGGGCGACTATGTAGCTCTCAGGTGTCTAGTAAATTAGTGGCGATTCAGACATCTTACCGGAATATCATATACGTAGATGTCTGATTTTGTGAGTTTGGGCAAAAGCGCGATTTTGCCCAAACGGGGATTCAGCGATAATCGCTCGAACATAACCTGGATGCCGGTATACGGGAAAGCCTTTTTTCCGGACGCATTAGTTTGTTCATATAACCTTTCAACTACGTAATATGGTATTCAGCTTGATTTAAGCATCACGTCCTATAATTCACCGCATGCAATGGAAACGTAAAGAAATTCAGGTATGGGACCCTCTTATCCGCATTTTTCACTGGATGCTTGTAGCTTGCTTTATGGTCGCCTATATCCTTGAAGATGAGTTTATTAATCTGCACCTGTTGGCCGGCAGCATCGTATTAGGTCTTGTGGCATTCCGTCTCATCTGGGGAATCATCGGGACAAAGCATGCCCGATTTGCCGATTTTTCCCCCTCGCTGTCCAGTGTGAAGGAACATCTGCATGCTCTGATCCGTCTGATTCCTTCCCATCATACCGGCCATACGCCAGCAGGCAGTATCATGATTTACATACTGCTCACCGGCTTGCTGTTGCTGACGGCAAGTGGTGTAGCGTTATACGGATTGGAGGAAGGCGGGGGGCCGTTGGCCTCTGTTATGAATGGCGCGCCATATAAAGCCGGGATTCTGATCAAGGATGCCCATGCCTTCATCGCCGACCTGTTGACATTTCTTATTCTGTTCCATATAGCCGGTGTACTAATCGAAAGTATGCTACAAAGACAAAACCTTGTTATGGCAATGATTACGGGCCGCAAATATGTGGCGCAAAAGGAGGACAACGTATGAAAAAGATGATTTTGGCCACCCTGTGTCTGACGGCTCTGCCAGCCTTGGCATCCGAGATTGTGGTAGATCAGATGCTCGACAGCTATCGTGAGCAGGGCGCAAGCGACTTCAGCGCAGCTCGCGGCAAGGCGATGTGGAATAAAAAACACATTCAGCAAAAGTCCGGCAAGGAAGTAAGTTGCGCCACCTGCCACACTACGGATCTGACGAAGGCAGGATCCCATGTGCGGACCGGAAAACTGATTGAGCCGATGGCACCAAGCGTGAATTCCGAGCGCTTGAATGATCCGGCCAAAATCAGGAAGTGGTTCATACGAAACTGCAAATGGACAATCGGACGTGAATGTACACCGCAGGAAAAAGCTGATTTCCTTTCGTTTATCCGGTCAAACTGATAATCAGCGGGAGAATAAATAGATATGAACAGAAAAACATTGATAGGGACACTGCTTATGGCTGCCTGCGTTACCCTGGCCGTGACGGGAATAGCGTATGGCGACAGGGATGAATGGGGCGAGGAAGATGAAGGCGGCCTGTTCAAACGGACTGCGGATATTGCACCTGTAACCAACAAGCTCTATGCCAACGAATGTGGCATCTGCCACTTTGCCTATCAGCCGGGCTGGTTGCCGGTGCGTTCATGGCAGCGCATAATGAATACGCTGGATAATCATTTCGGAGAGAATGCCGAACTGGACGACCAGGAACGTGACAGGATTACCCGTTATCTCGTGGCAAATGCGGCGGACAGCATCCCCAATCGTCAGAGCCGGCAGGTTCTCTACTCGCTGCAGAATGGTGAGCTGCCGATGCGCATCTCCGAATTGCGCTATATTCGCCATGAGCATGATGAGATACCAAGCCGGATGATTGAAGACAATCCCGGAGTTCGGTCGCGTTCAAACTGCCAGGCCTGTCACACACAGGCGGATAAAGGGTATTTTAATGAGCATGGCGTCAGCATTCCGGGATACGGACGATGGGACGATTGAGCCGAAACGTATCTTGAAATTGTTTCAGGGTGGTTTTCTCGCGATATTGCTCATTTTTGCAATAAGCGGGAATGTTTTGGCGGATGATGACCATGACCGGGCGCTTGATTTGAGGCACCAGGGGGCGATTCTTCCTCTGGCCAGGGTTCTGGATCAGGCCACGGCCCAATACCCCGGAAAAATTCTGAAAGTGGAGCTTGAGGAAGAGGGCGGCAACATCGTTTATGAAATTGAATTGCTCGGTGGAGACGGCGCCGTGCGGGAAATGATTATCGATGCGAAAAGCGGACAGTTGCTGTCGGTTGAGGACGATTGATTGCGCCTGCTTCTGGTCGAGGATGACAACAAGCTTGCTGCAGAACTTGCGGCGAGGTTCAGCCGGCATGGTTTTGCAGTGGACACGGTTTTCGACGGCTCAGAAGCAATCTTCGCGGGAACAAGCGAACCCTATGATGCAATCGTACTCGATCTCGGACTGCCTGAAATTCCGGGGATTGAGGTGCTTCGGCAGTGGCGGGAGAAAGGGATTGCTGTGCCGGTGCTGATTCTTACGGCACGTGGCGCCTGGCATGAGAAGGTGGACGGTTTTCGCGCCGGTGCTGACGACTACCTGACCAAACCCTTTCATTTCGAAGAGCTTCTTGTGCGCCTGGAGGCTCTGATCCGGCGCTCAAGAGGCGTGCTGGCCGCTGAGATCAGAGCTGGTGACCTGAAACTGAATGAGGCAACCCAGAGCGTTCAGCGCACAACCGGCAACCGTACTGAAACGGTGGAACTGACCGGAATGGAATTCAGGCTCCTGAGATATCTGATGCTCCAGCCGGGACATATCTTCAGTGAATCAAACCTGCTTGAGCATGTTTACGATTACAATTCCGAAAAAGAAAGCAATGTTATCGAAGTTTATATCAGCAGATTGAGAAAAAAGCTGGGCAGGGAGTGTATTAAAACCCGCCGCGGACAAGGCTACATGTTTGATCCGGATGCTTCATGCGATCGCTGAACGCACGTCTGGCACTGAGCCTTACCATCAGTCTAGCCACGTTTTTCATCATCCAGTCGATCATGGTTGGCTTCGAAGTGCAGCGGATGAATGAACAGAGCCTGATTTCACGCCTCGAACATGAAATGGA
Source organism: uncultured Zetaproteobacteria bacterium (assembly GCA_964559845.1). Taxonomy (GTDB): domain Bacteria; phylum Pseudomonadota; class Zetaproteobacteria; order Mariprofundales; family Mariprofundaceae; genus WSZY01. The sequence goes on from CAZLJF010000045.1 coordinate 3,034, forward strand.
GGATATTCTGGCTTCACTGGCTGTCAGCAATGATAAACTAGTAGTAGACTGGGAGCGGGTACCGTCGATCTACCGACGCCCTTTTTCCGGCCACTACTTTCAGCTTGTGTCAGACAATGACAAGCCTCTTCGTTCCCGGTCGTTGTGGGATGAGAATCTGCCGGTCAGCGATGTCGGCATCCTCAGTGACCTGAAGGGTCCGACCGGCCAGAGCCTGCTCGTATTGAGCAAGCGCTTCGTTGTGCATGGTAAAGCAGTTTTGTTGAGCGTTGCCGAAGATACATCCCGGCAAAAAGCGTCATCGCTGCTTTTTCAGAGGCGATTGCTGTTGCTGTCGTTCACCGCACTGCTGTTGCTGCTTGTCATGCAGATATGGGTCATCCGCCGGGGACTGAAACCGCTGACAGGGTTGAAAGACGAGCTGGGCCGCCTGGAGAGAGGAGAAACGGAGGTTCTGCAGCAACAGGTTCCCGCCGAAATTGCACCACTTGTTGATGAGATTAACCGGCTGCTGTCTGTGTTGCGGCAGCGCCTTGTCCGCTCACGCAATTCCATGGGTAATCTTGCCCATGCGCTGAAAACCCCTCTGACCCGGATGCTGCAGCTTCTGGAACACGAACCGGCGAAAGAGGACCGCCAGATAATTATTGAACTTGTCCGGAATATTGAGCAGCGTGTCGAAAGGGAGCTGTCGCGTGCCAGAATGGCGGGGCAAACACCGGGTGGATTCTGGCCTGAGCCGGCACGGGACATCCGTGACCTGGCGACTACACTGGAGGCTATTAATCAAAAACGAACCATTATTGATCTGGATATCCAGGATGGGCTTCACATCGCAGCGGATCGGGAAGATATGATGGAACTGATTGGCAACCTTCTCGACAACGCCTGCAAGTGGGCCAGACACCGGATTCGCCTGCGGCTATCTGTTGAAGAAGGGCTTTGCATCACCATTGAGGATGACGGGCCGGGCATGGATAAGGCCGAGCAGTATGAAGCCCTGAACCGTGGCGTGCGCGCAGATGAAAGCAAGCCGGGGCATGGGCTGGGGCTGGCCATCGTCCGGGATATCATAGCGGTCTACAAAGGCACGCTCCACATGGGTAGTTCAAACTCTCTGGGTGGTCTGCGTATATCAATCTTCCTGCCGGATTCCGCGGCAAATGTAAAACAGAAAAGCTGAAATATCACAAATGCAATCAAAATCATTTATTAGTGCCGGTTTGGCCATTGGTGTGAATTTGCTGTAAAATCGGCGCTGCGGAGTGGTCCGGGTAGTCGCGTTGTGGCAAGTTAAACCTTGCTATGCCGAGGAAAGTCCGGGCTGCATTGGGCAAGGATGCCGGATAACGTCCGGTGGGGGTGACCCCGGGAAAGTGCTACAGAGAACAGACTGCCAGTTTACGAACTGGCGAGGGTGAAAGGGTGCGGTAAGAGCGCACCGTCCCGCACGGTAACGGGCGGGAGCTGAGGTAAACCCCATCCGCAGCAAGGCCAAATAGGGAAGCATCAAGCGTGGCCCGCGCTGCTTCCGGGTAGGCTGCTTGAGCCTGCAGGCAACTGCAGGCCTAGATGAATGGCTACCACTTCTGCTTTCGGGCAGGAGTACAGAACCCGGCTTACAGGACCACTCCGCAATTTTAACTATCAAGCGCCTGAATAGATACATGAGGCAGATTCGGGCTAATCATTCGGCCACTTTTCTGCAATACTCCGGCGCAGCCGGATTCCGGTTTAACGATGGAAGGAATATGGTGCCATGTCCGTAACAGATCCCGTAGCACACCAAACAGACGACCTGCGTATTTGCGGCATCAAGGAGGTAGTTTCTCCTGCCCTTGTCCATGCCGAATTTCCAATCAGTGAAACAGCTGCAGATACAACCTATCTGGCAAGGCAGGCAATTCACCAGGTTTTGCATGGTGAGGATGATCGCCTGCTGGTCATCATAGGGCCATGCTCGATTCATAACCCGGATGCTGCCCTGGAATATGCAAGACGCCTGAAAGCAGTGCGGACAGAGCTTGCAGAAGATTTGCTGATAGTGATGCGGGTCTATTTTGAAAAGCCGCGCACGACCGTTGGCTGGAAAGGGCTGATTAATGACCCGAACCTGGACGGTACGTTTGAAATCAACAAGGGCATTCGTCTGGCGCGGAAACTGTTACTGGATATCAACAATATGGGTGTTCCGGCCGGTACGGAGTTCCTTGACCTGATTACACCCCAGTATTTTGCCGACTTGGTAAGCTGGGGTGCGATTGGAGCGCGTACAACAGAGAGTCAGGGCCACAGAGAGCTGGCTTCCGGTCTCTCCTGCCCGATCGGTTTCAAGAATGGTACGGATGGCGGTTTTGGCATTGCCATTGATGCCATTCGGGCTGCGGCGCATCCGCACCACTTCCTTTCACTGACCAAGAAGGGGCACTCTGCGATTTTTTCAACTAGCGGTAATGAGGATTGCCACCTGATTCTGCGTGGCGGCAGAGAGCCGAACTATGATGCTGAAAATGTTGCCAAGGCTCTGGCTGAACTGCAGTCAGCGGATATCAAGACAGGTATGATGATTGATTGCAGTCACGCCAACAGCCGCAAACAACATCAGCTTCAGATTGATGTAGGCAGGGATGTTTCCCGGCAAATCGCGGCCGGAAACCGCCATATTGTGGGTGCGATGGTAGAGAGTCACCTGCAGGCTGGCAGACAGGATGTAAAACCGGGTGTGCAGCCCGAATTCGGAATCAGTATTACAGATGCATGCATCAACTGGGAAGACAGTGCAGATCTTCTGCATGTGTTTGCTGAAGCTGTGCGCACACGCCGGAAGAAGTAAGCGAGCATCGTCCTGATTTCAGGGCAGTGGAGGAGTCGATGAGCCTGAGCTTTACCAATGCAGCAAAAGCAAAAAAGCTGAATGATTTTTTTCAGAAGCACGGACGAATCTATATCGTTGTGGATGCTACCGGTGATGAGGTCATTGTTCCCGATTTCCTTAAGGGAGATCCGGCACTGCGGCTGGTTCTTAATATACGTATGCCGCAGCCGATTCATATCCGTGAAGATGCGCTGGAGTCAGATTTCTCTTTTTCCGGGCAGGTCTATACATGCCGTATTCCCATGGATCGTATCTGGGCAGCCTACCTTCCGGAGGGTGATATGGAGCATGGCATTGTCTGGGAAGAGGATGTGCCTGAAACCATCCGTGCCGTTGTCAATGCCGTGCGCAGCCTGCAGGAGGCTGACTCTGCAGAAGGAGGTAGCCAGGAGCAGGCGATAGAGGGGCAATCTTCTGTTATGGCCAGTGAGAGTGAACAGCTCCCCGAAGATGATGAAAAGCCGGCTGTACGAAAGGTTCGGCATCTGCGTGTGGTGAAATGAGCCTCTTGCGGGTCTGTTTGCCTTTGCTGAAACAGCTGCTGTTGCTGGCTGCCGGCCTGATGCTGTTGTCCAGTTACAGTTACGCTGACACCGATCCAAGAATGGTTATTGAGATTACTGCAGATGAAGAGGGCCATCTCCCCCCGGTTGAGGAGGCCATCCAGCAGGCATTGCCGATCCTTTGGGATCGTGTGGTTGAGGGCACTACCCGTGCATCGTTGTCAGACCGGATTGAGGCAACACCGTTTCTGCTACGTGTTGTGCCGCACCCTGATGGCATACAGGTGACATTTAACCGACAACGGGTCTGGCAATACCTGGATCAGCACCATATTGCCTACCTGCGAGAGGCTCCCCGCTTAAACTTGCATATCCAGATGACGAATCAGAATGATATCAGCATGCCAAAGACAGCTGCAGCGCTTCTCTCCTATGCCGAGAGTATTGCTTTGGAGCGGGGTATTGTACTGGATCATAACGCCCCGATGCTGATGGCCAGCTGGCGCTGGCTTGATACTTCTCAGGTCTATCTGAGTGTGCAGGGCCATTCGGTTTTGGCGGGCTTCTCCGAGACCCGTAATCTTGAGAGCGGCGATCCGCTGGCACAATTGCAGGCGTGGGTTTCAGAACTGCTGATGAAGATTCGTGATGCATATATTGTGAACAGGAGTGTCATGCCGGACATGTCAGCGAAGCAGCAGGTGCGGGATGGCGGTATCGAGTTGATCCTGACCATTGAGCAGCCAGCCGGCCTGTCGTCGCAGGTCGCGCTGGAGGATGCCTTACGTCAAAACAGCAGGGTGAAAGCAGTGATTCCAACCTATCTGAGCGCAATGAGCCGTCAGTACCGGGTTCTTCTCAAGGATAAAGATGATGCGTGGCTGGAAGCGTGGTTCCGGCACAGGGGCATGCAGATTACGCCTACGCCCTATGGCTGGCTGGTACAGTAGCCGGGTATGCGTAATATTATCAATGTTCCGAATATTCTGACCCTTGCCCGCATTGTGGTTACGCCTGTGATTGTTTATGCCATTTTAAGTGGCGAAGCGATGATGGCGCTGCTGCTGATGGTTGCGGCCGGTATTACGGATATGCTGGATGGTGCCATCGCCCGCTATTTTGACCAGCGCACAACAGTGGGTGCATATCTCGACCCGCTGGCTGATAAACTGATGTTGATCAGCATGTTTGTGACACTGTTTATTATTGGCAAAGTACCACTGTTCCTGTTCCTGGCTGTTGTGTTCCGGGATGTAATCATTGTACTTGGCGCCATCGCCTATGAAATGGTGACCCATAGCCTGAAGATGGAGCCGAGCATGGTCTCTAAGACAACTACATTTATGCAGATTGTCTATGTGCTTACCCTGTTGCTGCATATGGCCTATCCATTGGACGAGGCATGGATTCAGATAACCATCTGGGCCACATTTATCGTCACCTGTATTTCTGGTCTGCACTACATGTTTGCCTGGACCCGTAAAGCAGCCTTTGAAGAGAACCAATAAGCTTTATATCATCTCCTATGTATCAACAGCGTCTGAATTATAAAATTCCTGTCACTTATGAATATGGCCGCTGGGTCAGGCATGCCGGTGTTGAGCGAGCCTGCAGTCGTATTGCATTGTGGCTTGTCCAGGGCGGTACATTGTGGCTTAGCTCGGAAGAGGTTGCCGGTAAAACACATTTTCTTCATGCCTTAAAACAGGAACATCCCCATGCAGGGCTGATTCTGGCAGGCGAAAGGGAGGATGCGGCGGGCAGACTGGTCAGTTACTGGGTAAAGGAGCTGGAGCCGTATGTCTACTGGATGGTGGATGTGGCAGCGGGGCCGGTAAGTACTGCCCATGGCCTGGCGCTGTTCCACCTGATTGAACGGGCGCGGGAGATGAACCGGCCGCTGCTTATCTCCTGGCGCTGTGAAGAGGGGAGGCTGGTGCCTCCGGAGTTAAGTAGCCGTATGCGGATGATGGAACGTGCCACAATGGCTGCTCCAAAGGGGGACAATGATTTAAGGGCAGTGATGCATGCGGTTGCCGAAGGACTGCAGTGGCAGGTGAAGGAGAGTATTTTGTCTCTGATGCTGTCGCAACTGCCCAGAAGCCTGCCCGAACAGATCGCAGCTCTGATGCAGCTGGAGTCCGCCTCACTGGAAGAGCGGCAGCGCATAACTCAGGCCTGGGCAAAAGAGAAGCTGAACTTGGATAATCCAACGCCTTAATTATGGTTCGGTACATAGCTGCTGACCCGCTTTATCCAGCCCGCAAGCCAGCGCTCCTCATGTCGTTCCGGTGGTGACAATTCCACTCGCCGAGACAATATTTTTTTTGCGGATTCTGAAAAATTGATGAGCGCCTCGTTTCCATAGCCGATGCCTTTCATCTCCTGCAACACCTGCAGCAATCCCCAGCCCCGACCCTGATAACGTTCAGTGGGTTTTGTGCCTTCTCCCTTGAAGTTCACATAGTCAATAAGCGCATACATACCCATTGGTGAACGGGCGATACGGTAAAACTGCCTGCGGATATGGTCATGGCGGGATACAGGTATGGCGGCCAGCATGCCAGGAAGTGCATTTTCCAGCCTTTTTGCCATAAATTCAGCCTGTTTATATTTGGTTTTTTCCAGAAAACGCCTCATTTCGGCCATTTTCTGACTGTTTATCGCTTCCATGAAGGCCTGCCGGCTTGACCATGGGCAGGGCGCATCCAGATCTTCCGCCAGCCATGCAGGCATGGATACACCCTCTTCATGCATATAATGCAGCAGTTTGGGAAAGCTTTCGTCGAATGGTTTGGGCGTGTTTGCCGGATACCAGATGAAATGGCCGATACCGAGTGATGCGAACGCCTCACCCGCATTCCATGAAGTCAGACAACGCTCCTTTTCAGCACACTCGTTGCGGTAGATCAGTTGGCCAATAGCCATCAGCTCTTCTGCAGAGGGTTCCGGAGGCTGTTGGCTGCAGGAGAGAGATGTCAGGATCAAGGCCGGTGCGAGCAGTGCAAAAAAAGAGGGGCACATCTCCATCAACCCGGTCTCAGGCGGCTTAACGGCGGCCAAACAGCATCAGGGCAATGCCAATGGCGTTGATAATCGCGATCTCCAGTAATAACGTATTGATGTCAAGGTGCTCATATACCGGAATGTTTTTTCCGAATGCCGCTATGATACTGCCCAGAATGAAGGCCCAGCGTAGTTCACCAAGCCCCATGAGTTTGTAGGGCGGAAACAGAACTGCGGCCACCGATCCGAGCATGCATATAAGAAAGCCTGATTTTTTCATGATCCTTCTCCTGAATCTCCTGCTTCCCAGTTGCTCAAGGCGAGCAAAGCCTTCTCCGAAACCATGCGTCTGCGCTCACTTTTCTTCAGCCGGCGCTTGCCATCTCTTTTCGGAGCTGTGGGCAGCAGGCCGAAGTTGATATTCATCGGCTGAAAATCTTGCATACGTGTCCGGGAGATATGTGCCAGAAGCGCGCCGTGTGCTGTTGATTCAGGCGGTGGGGAGGGTTCATTTCCCTGTGCCATGGCAGCCAGGAAGCGGCCCGCCATCAGCCCCATAGCAGCAGACTCAACATAACCCTCCACGCCGGTAATCTGTCCGGCAAAAAGAATGCGCGGCTCTTTCTTCAGGCGCAGGCATCCATCCAGTAGTGCCGGAGATTTAATGAAGGTATTGCGGTGTAGTGAACCCAGCCGGAAGAATTCGGCCTGTTCCAGGCCGGGAATCATGCGGAACACCCGCTTCTGCTCGCCATACTTCATCTTGGTCTGGAAGCCGACCATGTTCAGCAGGCTTTTGGCCCGGTTGTCCTGCCGTAGCTGTACTACCGCATGGAACTGCTCACCTGTTTTTGGATGTTCCAGCCCTACAGGCTTCATTGGCCCGAAACGGGGCGTATCTATTCCACGCTCCGCCATTACCTCAATCGGCATGCAGCCATCAAAAAAGGGGATATCCTCAAAGCCCTTGAACTCAACCTTTTCTGCTGCCAGCAATGCCTCAATAAAGGCTTGGTATTGTACCTCGGTCATCGGGCAGTTGAGATAATCGCCTTCCGAGCCTTCCGGCACATTTTTATCATAGCGCGATTTCCAGTAGGCAATTTCCATGTTTACCGTTTCGGCATCAATTACCGGGGCAATGGCATCAAAGAAGCTCAGATGTTCCTCTCCTGTCAGCTCCTGAATCTGCTCATACAGCGCATCGGAGGTAAGCGGACCTGTGGCAATGAGCAGCAGCCCGTCTTTGGGTATTTCAGTGATTTCACCATGAATAAACTCGATGCGCGGTTCCTGCCGTAGTTTTACAGATACCGTTTCAGAGAACAGTTCGCGGTCAACGGCCAATGCTCCGCCTGCCGGCACCCTGGCATGATCCGCACTTTCCATAATCAGGGAGTCCATGCGTCGCATCTCTTCATGCAGCAGGCCAACCGCATTCTCCAGATTGTCGGCGCGGAAGGAATTTGAGCAGACAAGCTCGGCACAATTGCCGGTATGGTGTGCCGGCGTCATTTTAGCCGGGCGCATCTCATGCAGCCGTACACGGATACCCTGTCGTGCCAGTTGCCAGGCGGCTTCCGAGCCTGCCAGGCCGGCACCGATGATGGTTACAGGTTGTGCGGATGATGATTCTGTCATATCGCAAGGCTACGGTCTTACCTTGTCTCTTCGCAACTATTGAACTATATACTCCTTCTATGCCTTATCTGTCTGTATCCATGATGTTGCTCCTTCTTTTGCTCCCGCCTGCGTTTGCAGCGGAGGTGGTGCAAGGGACCATTGTTTCATTGTCAGCCCGGGCCGGGATGGATATGACTAATGATGAAGTGGCGGTTGATTTTCGTGTCGAGGCAAAGGGGAGCGATATCAACAAGCTACGCAAGCAGGTTGACTATATCAGTGCAGCCATATCGAAACGGATAAAGAGAGAGAAGGGAGTAAAGATCATAACCACAGGGCGCAGGCTTGATCCGGTGTGGGAGAACAGGTTCGGCTACAAGCATGAAAGAACCGGCTGGTATATGGTTCAGAGTGGTCGCATTACTTCAACGGAACTGGATGCAGTTTCAGCCTGGCTTGAGGATATTGAGCAGCTGGGTGCGCATTTGCAGGGTCTGCAGTTCAGGGTGAGTGACAAGCTGCTCAGGGCAACACAAGAAAGGCTTCGCCTGCAGGCAATTGAGCGTTTCAAGGCCAAGGCATCTGCTATTGCCAGGAGCCTGGATACCACGGCATTCCATATCATAAGGCTTCAGACTGATAGCCACAGACCCGTCTATCCCATGCAGCAGGACCGGACATTTGCTATGGCCGAGAGTAGTGTCAAGGCATCAGCACCTGCACTGGAGAGTGGCGAGAGCCGCCTTGCTGTGACCATTCACGGTGAGATTGAAGTTGAGAAGCGATTGTTCGCGGTAAAATAGATGGCTATACAGCCTTTAACAGGCGTTGAATGCTACGACTCAACTCAGGAATAGACAGGGGTTTGGAGAGGATGACATCATTCTGCTGAACCACTTCGGAGACAAAGATCTCTTTATCATAGCCGGTTATGAAAATGAATGGCATGTCCGCATGCATGGCCCTGATCTCTTTCGCCATCTCTATGCCATTCATCTTCGGCATTACCACGTCGGTAAGCACCAGGGAGACCTGATGCTGGTGTGAAGTGAACAGATCCAGTCCCTCCTTGCCATTGTTACCAACCAGAACATTGTAGCCAAGGCTTTCCAGTACTTCCCGCCCTGCCTCACAGACTTCGGGTTCATCGTCCACCAGCAGAATAACTTCGCCGGAGCCAGGCTGCTCGGCCATAATCTCCCCTGACAGAGGCTCTTCGATATGCTCATCAATCAGCGGAAAATAGAGGTGGAAGGAAGTTCCGTTGCCAACACTGCTGTTAATATCAATGACACCGGCATGCGTCTGCATGGCGCCATAGACCATGGAGAGTCCGAGGCCGCTCCCCTTGCCTCCCGGTTTGGTGGTGAAGAAGGGTTCAAAGATACTTTCAAGCACATTGGCCGGGATGCCATGGCCATTGTCGTGAACTGTTAACAGGGCAAACTGGTCATGCTCCAGATGTGGATGTGCTTTGCGGAACGCAGCCGTTGCCTCATAGCGTTTCAGGGAGATATGGATTTCAGGATATCTGTTTTCAGCAACGGCATCCCTGGCATTGTTGAGCAGATTCATCAACATCTGTTGAATCTGAGTGCTACGTTATCCTATGCACTGACGAGTAGATAACATCGTCTTCGGATATTCTGAAATAAGTCGAAATGTGCAGATGCTACCTTCAGCCATAATGCTCTGGCATGGCG
>CAZLJF010000046.1:0-12679 GCA_964559845.1 uncultured Zetaproteobacteria bacterium
GCCTCGGCAGGGCGTGATGTTGGCGCCGGTGCGCGTCCCGAGGCATCGGCTTCGACCAGTGCCTCCCATAGTTCAATAGATGCAGGTTCGAGCCGGGTTGCCAGGCGGCGGATGGCTCTTCCGGTCGGTTCGCCGTGCATATGCGTCATATGCTCCTGCACAAGCGGAAGAACAAACTGCCCTATCCGTTTTGGTGCGGCAATTCTTTTCAGGAATCGGTCACTCTCTGTTCTCCCTTCCTGGCTATGGCCGGGAGAGCGGATCACGCCATGTTCATCGATGAATGTGCAAACCGTTTTCCCCATATCGTGGCAGAGAGCGGAGAGCAGAAGATATTCGCGGAACTCGTCCCGCCAGCCGTATCGACGGGCAATGGCGGCTGCATGGTCCACTACCTGAAGCGTATGCACCCATACATCGCCCTCTGGATGCCACTTTGGATCCTGCGGGCACTCCATCATGGTTTCCAGTTCCGGGTAGAGCCCGATCCAGCCGCTCTGTTGCAGCACCTTCAGTCCGTAAGATGGATATGCCGAATGACACCACTTTTGCCACTCTATCCAGATTCGGGAGGCGGGCAGGGCATTCGCCTCAGCCAGAAGGGTTTTGCAGAGTGCTGCGGTTTCAGGGGCGATTTCCAGCCTGAAACGTGCCGCAAACTGCATGCCGCGAAGCACCCGTAACGGGTCTTCCGCAAATGCAGGGGATACGTGCCGCAGTATGCCTGCTTCCAGATCCTCTCTGCCATGGTGAAAATCCAGAACCCTCTCTGCAAGCGGATCGTACATCATGGCGTTGATGGTGAAATCACGTCTTAATGAAGCCGTTTCGGGTGCAATATGGGGATCAGGCGTTACATCAAATCCGCGATGGCCCCTGGCCGTCTTGCGCTCGGTTCTGGGAAGGGCGATATCGATCTCCATGCGATCAATCCAGAGCTTGTAGACCCCGAACTTTTTTCCGACCAGTTCGGTGCGTCCCAGCGCCTTTATCTGCCTGACAAGTTCATTTGCGGGCATGCCATAAACTTCGAGATCAAAATCCTTGGGGGTGATGCCCAGTGTAAGATCGCGTACACAACCACCGACAAGATAGGCATCTCCCCCCGATTTTTTCAGCTGTCGGCAGACCTTGGCTACTGTCTCGGGCAGCAGAGATGAGCCGAGTTGCTTCAAGGCTCCATTGGATATTCGACAAGACATAGAGGCGAGTCTATCTTCGGATGTGTTATAAGTTAACTGGCATCGCAGTTAAATGGATGAAAGGAGCAGTTCTATGAGATGGTCTGGCATGGTTCACGGAGATAACACCTATTTCCAGCGCAAGAAATTAACTGTGATCGGTTCAGGTAATGTCGGAGCAACGGCGGCCTTTCTTGCCGCACAGAGAGAGCTGGGTGATATTGTGCTGCTCGATGTGGTGGAAGGAGTGCCGCAGGGCAAGGCGCTGGATATGTATGAGACATCGCCGATTCAGGGGTATGATGTATCTGTCACCGGAACACAGGACTATGTTGATACGGCCAACTCTGATCTGGTGATTATTACGGCAGGTATTGCACGCAAACCGGGCATGAGCCGGGATGACCTGTTGGCCACCAATGTAAAGATTGTGGCCGATGTTACGCGCAAGATTGTCGCCTACTCACCGGACTGCATTATTCTGGTAGTCACCAACCCGCTCGATGCCATGGTCTATACGGCCAAGCAGGTCTCCGGTTTTCCAAGGCAGCGCGTAATCGGTATGGCAGGTGTGCTGGATTCGGCCCGTATGCGCTCATTTATTGCCGAGAAACTCGACGTCTCCATCGAAGATGTATCTGCATTCGTTCTGGGCGGCCATGGCGATACAATGGTGCCAATGCCGCGCTATTCAACGGTAGGTGGCATTCCGATTACAGAGATGCTGGGTGAAGAGGATGTGGCCCGGATTTGTGAACGTACCGCCCAGGGTGGCGCTGAAATCGTGCAACTGCTCAAGACTGGCTCGGCGTTTTATGCACCGGGGGCAGCCGTGGTCGAGATGGCCGAAGCGATCCTGAAAGATAAAAACCGTATCCTTTCCTGTGCCGCCTATCTTCAGGGTGAATACGGCATTGATGGTTATTATATGGGGGTGCCTTGCAAGCTTGGCGGCGGCGGTATGGAAGGGGTTATAGAGCTTGATCTGAATGCAACCGAGAAAGCGGCGCTGAATGCATCGCTTGAGTCGGTCAAAGAGCTGGTGAAACAGGTGGATGGACTTAATCACTTTTAACAGATAGAAGCGCGGCTTTAGTAAACATGGAGAAAACCACGTTTTTCTTCATGTGTTAAAAGGCAGAGGGGAGGAAGCCCGGCTGCCGTATCTCGTAACAAACTGGAGAGAATAGTATTGAATATTCATGAATATCAGGCCAAGGCGTTGCTGACACAGTTCAGTGTTCCGGTTCCGAGAGGGAAAATCGCATTCACTGTGGATGAGGCGGTTGCTGCCGCCCATGAGTTGAGTGGTAATGACGAACAATCTGTATGGGTGGTGAAGGCCCAGATTCATGCCGGCGGGCGCGGCAAGGCGGGCGGTGTTCGTCTCTGCAACTCCATTGATGAAGTGGAGAAGGCAGCCTCTGATCTGCTCGGTGCCACACTGGTGACCAAACAGACAGGCGAAGCAGGCAAGGTCATTGGCAGGGTGTATATCGAAGAGGGATTAAACATCGCCAGGGAGTTTTATCTAAGCCTGCTGGTTGATCGTGAAGCGGAAGCCGTAGCCTTTGTGGTCAGTCCTGCCGGTGGCATGGATATTGAGGATGTTGCTGCCACTACACCGGAAAAGATTCTGACACTGCCTGTGAATGTTGAGGCCGGCTTGTCCGATGTTACATCGGAACAGATGGCGGCATTTCTCGGGCTTGAGGGGGATGCGGTTAACCAGTTTAAGACGCTGGCCGGGCAGTTGTATCAAGCATTTAGCGAATGTGACTGCTCACTTCTGGAGCTGAACCCCCTGATGTTGACCACGGAGGGTAAGCTGGTGGCGCTCGATGCCAAAATTTCGGTGGATGACAATGCCCTCTATCGCCAGCCGGAGATTGCAGCCATGCGCGATGAAGATGAAGAAGATCCGCGTGAGATTGAGGCATCGCAGTTCGGCCTGAACTATATTGCACTGGATGGTTCGATTGGCTGTATGGTCAATGGAGCAGGGCTTGCGATGGCGACGATGGATATTATCCGGCTCAAAGGCGAGAGGCCGGCCAACTTCCTTGATGTCGGTGGCGGTGTGACGGTTGCCGCTGTAACTGAAGCCTTCAAGTTGCTCTTTACCGATGAACATGTGAAAGCGGTGCTGGTTAACATCTTTGGCGGCATTGTGCGCTGTGATATTATCGCCAGTGGCCTGCTTGAGGCGGTCAGAACACACCCGATGAGGGTGCCGGTGGTGATGCGACTGGTGGGAACCAACGAGGAGGAGGGACGACAGCTGATTCATGATGCCGGACTGGATGTGCGCTGGGCAAGTGATCTGGATGAAGCGGCAACGCTGGCGGCACAGGCTGCGGGAGGTGCGACATGACAATTTTTCAGGACAGAAAAATTGCACGGGTTTCCTGCCCGCAGGGTAGAGCACATGGAGGTGCGATATGAGTGTTCTGGTGAATAAAGATACGCGTGTTATCTGCCAGGGTTTTACCGGCAGGCAGGGCACTTTCCACTCCACCCAGATGATTGCCTATGGCACCAACTTTGTCGGTGGTGTAACCCCAAAAAAGGGCGGTCAGACCCATCTGGGTCGCCCTGTCTTTAATACGGTTGAAGAAGCGGTTGAGCAGGAGGGAGCGGACGCCTCGGTGATCTATGTGCCGCCGCCGTTTGCTGCCAGTGCCATTATCGAGGCGGCCGATGCCGGCATCAAAGTGATCGCCTGTATTACCGAGGGCATTCCGGTTCAGGATATGCTGAAGGTGAAGGCCCGTTTAAAGGATAGCAATGCGGTACTGATCGGGCCGAACTGCCCTGGTATTATTACACCGGGTGAGTGCAAGATCGGTATCATGCCGGGGCATATTCACCTGCCGGGCCGAATCGGCGTAATTTCACGTTCCGGCACATTGACCTATGAAGCCGTGGCGCAGTTGACCGAAACAGGGTTAGGGCAGAGCACCTGTATCGGTATGGGCGGCGACCCTGTCCATGGCATGGATTTTATCGATGCACTGCGCTTGTTTGAGGCTGATGACCAGACCGAAGGAGTGGTGATGATTGGTGAAATTGGCGGATCGGATGAGGAGAATGCTGCCGAGTTTATCCGTGCACATATATCCAAGCCGGTTGTTGCCTTTATTGCCGGAGCAACAGCGCCGAGGGGCAAACGTATGGGGCATGCCGGTGCCATCATCTCCGGTGGCAAGGGCACGGCTGAAGCCAAGTTTGCAGCCCTGGAGGCGGCAGGTGTTGTGGTGGAGCGCAATCCGACACTGCTGGGCAGGCGGATGGTGGAGTTGCTGGCATAATGATTTTTACCGGATAAGCTTTGCCCATGAACCTCTACCTCTCATCTCTGCTTGTTTTTGCGATACCTGCCAATCTGGTGGCCGGGCTGATTGTCTGGCTGGGGCGAAAAGAGGGGCTTAAGTGGAGTGTGATGGAGTATCTCTTCATCTATCTTGCATGGGTGCTTCCCGTTGCATTGGCACTCTTTGCCTTTGACGGGCTGAATAATGCTGTGAGAGAACTTGATGTTGGCCCGGTGTTCCTGACCGCCATGTTTATGATTGCAGGTGTTCTGGGCGGCCTCTCTTTTCTGCCGCGATTCATTTTTTTCAAACACAAGTTACATGCCTTTCTGGTAACATCGATCTCCTCACTGGTTTTATCCACCTTCTTTGTGAAGTTTGTACTACTTGTTTTCCTGTTTATGTCCTGACCGGGTTTGGCTGGCTCCATGTCCGGTTTGATAGCCTGTTCAAACGAACCCTGTGAATCCAATCACTTTCTTGCGGATCATGTCTCGCTGTTGTGCAGGAGCTACTTCCACTGGAAAGACAAAGTACTTGTTTCACCCCAACTGGATGATATCGAGGCTGCCCGTTTTCTTTTTAGTGCGCCGTTTGCCGTGGTATCACACAATACCGATCCTGATCCACGGTTTAATTATGCCAACAGGAAGGCGATGGAACTTTTTGAAATGGAGTGGAATACCATCACCAGTTTGCCATCGCGGATGTCAGCAGAGGCTATGAACCGGGAGGCGCGTGCAATCCTTCTTCAGACAGTTGCTGAAGATGGCTATATCGACAACTACAGCGGTATCCGTATTTCCGGCAGAGGCAGGCGTTTCAGGATTGATGGTGCAACCGTATGGAACCTGATTGATGCCGAGGGCTGCTATGCCGGACAAGCAGCGATGTTTGATAACTGGACGTTTGTTTAGTCGTTGTTATGCCGATATGGTTGCGGGCGCAAATCAGGGTTGAGGAGTGATGTGTGAGATACACGGCAAAAAGCAGTTTCAGTCATGAGGATGCGTGTTCGACAGGCGTTCTGCTGACCAATCTTGGCACACCCGACGTACCGACCACTGACGCCCTGAAGCGCTACCTGAAAGAGTTTCTCTGGGATCCACGTGTCGTGGAAGAGCCTCGCTGGAAGTGGTGGCTGATTCTCAACGGCATCATTCTTAATACCCGCCCTGCCAGGTCTGCCGAAGCCTACCGTCGTGTCTGGACGGAGAAGGGTTCTCCCCTGATGCTGCACAGCTTCGCTCAGCAGGCCGGATTACAGAAGCTGCTGGGTGAGGGTGTAGATGTTGAACTGGCGATGCGTTATGGCAATCCATCCATTGCCTCCGGCCTTCAGAATCTGCGCGAGAAGGGGTGTACGCGTATCCTCATCTTTCCACTCTATCCGCAATATTCAGCCACGACGACCGGTTCAACATTTGATGCCGTGGCCGATGAGCTGAAGCAGTGGCGTTATGTACCGGAGCTTCGCATGATCAATTCATATCATGATCACCCCGCCTATATTGATGCGCTGGCAACCAGCGTTCGCAGGCAGTGGGAACTGTATGGCAAGGGTGAGAGGTTATTAATGTCATTCCACGGTATTCCGAAGCGCTATTTTGATAACGGTGATCCCTATCCATGCCTGTGCAAGAAAACGGGACGGATGCTGGCCGAGGCACTTGAGCTTGAAGAGGGTACATGGCTTGTCTCCTACCAGTCCCGTTTCGGCAAAGAACCATGGGTAACTCCCTATACCGATGAAACATTGAAACAATGGGGAGCGGAAGGTGTGGGGCGTGTCGATGTGATTTGTCCCGGCTTCTCTGCCGATTGCCTGGAGACTCTGGAAGAGATTGCCGTGGAGAACCGTGACTACTTCATTGAGGCGGGGGGCGGAGAGCTGAACTATATCCCGGCACTGAATGCCGATGTGGCGCATATTAAGGCACTGGCCGAGATTGCCGGTTCTCACCTTAAAGACTGGGGTGGCTGTTGCCCGTCCCTTGCCTGATATTGCGGTAGCGTACGGGATGGTCTGGAATACACCACGCTGGCCGGCAAGCCGTGCATCAACGTACCGCTTCTATCGCCTCTTTTTCAGGCACCTGGTATTCCGGTTTGAGAATCGTTACATCGGCTTTCGAGATCAGCCTGTCGATCCACTGATCCAGAGCACGGTGTTGTAAAAGGTTGATAATTTCATCACGTGATTCGTCCAGTGATTTGATATGGGCGGGACGTTTACCCAGCAGTTCGATAATATGCCAGCCAAACTGTGTTTTAACCGGCTTGCTCAGGCCGTTTGGTTTCAGTGAGAAGGCAGCCTTTTCGAAGGCTTCAACCATAATGCCGCGCGGAAACCAGTTCAGGTCACCCCCTCTGGATTTATTGCTGTCATCCAGCGAATAGGTGGCTGCAAGCGCTTCAAAACTCTCCCTTTTGCGACGCAATTGTTTACGGATCTCCCATGCCAGCTTTTCACTTCCAACCAGGATATGCCGGGCATGAATCTGCTCAGGAATGGTAAAATCAGCCAGGTGCTGCTGGTAATAATTACCGATCTCCTGCTCCGTCGGAGCCGGAATCTGCGAGCTTTGCCAGTCTTCAAGCGCCTCGATCAGGATCGTGTTTCGGGCACGCTTGATCCGGCTTAAAACAAGCGGATCCTTTGCAAGGCCGATCTCCTGAGCCTGCCGGCTTAGGATGGAGCGACGGATCAGGACATTAAGAATCCGGCTGCGGGCTACCGGATCCGAGCCGATATGTTGAAGTGAGTTCGGCATCGAGCGGATTTCACGATCAATATCCGATTCGTGAAAAGTGATGCCCGCCACCCTGGCAACAACCGGTGTCGGGTCTCTGTCCACTGTTTGGATGTCCGGCTTCTGTTCGCAGGCAGCGATGAGAAATAGCGAAGCGGATAGCAGCAGCCATGTGATTTTGTGATTCATGGGGGTTAGGGTAGCGGCTGGGGGACTCTGAACAAGTCTGACATGTTCCTGATAACCCGGAGCGTCCGGTCCTTTGAAAAATGCTTGAAGTGTGGAGAGTGAAATGACACCGGTAACAATGGCCATATTGGTACTCTGTTTATATCTTCTGTTCTACCGTTTTTATGCCAAAGGTATTCTTGGACGGAGGGTTTTCGAGCTGAATGCAGATGCTGCCACGCCGGCCCATGAACTGCGTGATGGTGTGGACTATGTGCCGGCCAACAAGTATATCCTGTTTGGTCATCATTATGCTTCCATTGCCGGGCTGGCGCCAATGCTGGGGCCTGCGATTGCCGTGATCTGGGGCTGGATTCCTGCGTTATGTTGGGTGGTGTTTGGCACACTGCTGATTGGCGCCGTACATGACTTCTCGGCACTCATCCTCTCATCCCGTCACAAAGGGGAGAGTGTTGGCTCGATCGCCCGCGATGTGATCTCTCCACGCACACGTTTGCTGTTCCTGCTGGTTATCTTTTTCCTTGTGGCCTTGGCCATGGGGGTGTTTGTGCTGGTTATCTCCGGCCTGTTTGCCGCACCTGATGCCGCACATATTGCCGCAACTGCGCATCCCGAAGCCGTATTCCCGACCTACACCCTAATGCTGATTGCCATGGTCATCGGCTTTTTTGTCTATAAAAAGAGCATGCCTGTCTGGCCATTGATCGGACTTGGTTTTATCCTGATGCTGCTCACCACCTGGTGGGGACTGGATCACCCGGTTACCGGTTTTAGTGCCAGAGAGTGGACATGGTCGCTGCTGATTTATGCCTTTCTCGCCAGTGTTTTGCCTGTCTGGCTGTTGCTGCAACCACGCGATTTTCTGAACTCGCTGCTGCTCTATCTTGCCCTGTTTGTGATGCTGGCAGGCTTTTTCCTGCTTGATCCGCAATGGGCGGCACCAGCCATCAACCCCAACCCTGTCGGAGCGCCACCGATGCTGCCCTTTCTGTTTATTGTCATTGCCTGTGGCGCCGTTTCCGGTTTCCACGGTATTGTGGCATCAGGTACATCATCCAAACAACTGGACAGGGAGAATGATGCCCCGCTCATTGGTTATGGCGGCATGATCGGCGAGTCTCTGCTGGCATTGCTGGCAGTGTTGGCAACAACGGCAGGCGCCTTTGCCACACGTGCAGACTGGGAATCTTTCTACGGCTCATGGGACAGGGCCGTGGGCTTGCATCAGAAGCTGGGTGTTTTCATTCAGGGCAATGCCAATTTTATCCATCAGCTTGGCGTGCCACTCGATTATGCCGCTGCCTTTATCAGCGTGGTGGTGGTGGGTTTTGCCATGACATCGGTGGATACCGGTGCCCGGTTGCTGCGCTTTAATATTCAGGAGATCGGCAGGAGCATCGGCGTTGATGCGCTGAGCAACCGCTACCTGGCCACCTTCCTGGCTGTATCTGCGATGGGCTTCTTCGCCTTCTTTGAGGTGGATGGCAAGCCGGCGGGGCTGTTTTTGTGGACGCTGTTTGGCACCACCAACCAGATTCTGGCAGGGCTCACCCTGTTGACGGTAACCATCTACCTCTATCGCAAGAAAAAACCGATCCTCTATACGCTTTTGCCAATGATGCTCGTACTGGGCACAACCATCACAGGTATGGTCATGGGTGTAACGGGTGCGATAGGCAAAGGGCAGTGGACGGTTGCCATTGTTGGCTTCACCATTTTTGTCCTGGCCATGTGGGTGCTGGTTGAAGCGCTGCTTGTCGTCAGGCAGGTGCAGGCAGAGCGGAAGAGAGGGGTGATTGATGCCGGAGGTGCTGATTAGTGATCCGCCCGAAACAACCCTTACGCTTCAGAACTCTGCACATAAACCAATGCTGCTGATCTCAAAGGCTGTTTCCCAACTTCTGTTGCCGCCCGGAGGCCCGGTTCTGCTGGGAGTTGTCGGTCTTGTTTTCTGGAAACAGAGGTGGGGGCGCGGGTTGATTCTACTCAGTTTCGCATCTCTCTGGCTGCTTTCAAGCGAACCTGTCCGCGATATGTTGACCAGGCCGCTGGAGTTCCGGTATCCGGTGCTGGATCTGAACAGGGTGAAAACAGATGGCACTGCCATTGTGCTGCTTGGTGGCGGTATTTATGAAAACGCCCCGGAATATGGTGGCAGTGATGAGCTGGGCCGCTATGCATTGATGCGGACCGTCTATGCAGCAGATATCGCGCGGAAGAGCGGCCTGGATGTTTATGCGACAGGCGGCAGGCCACTGTCACAGTCAGATGAGCCCGAGGGTGAGATTATGCGCCGCTGGCTGTTGAAGTTCGGGATCGCCGAACAGTATCTGTTTGCTGAGACAGTGGCGGATACTACCTGGGAGAATGCTGCCTATATGCAGAAAATGCTGTCTGCAAAAGGGGTTCACAGGGTGATCCTGGTGACTTCGGCATGGCACATGCCTCGTGCCGTCTGGTGTTTTGAGTCGCATGGAGTGGATGTTGTGCCGGCACCGGCTGATTTTCTGACCGAGCAGGAGCCCTACGACCTGCGCAGTTATCTTCCACGCTGGACCGTGCTGAATGACTCCGGTCAGGCACTGCATGAATACCTGGGGCTGCTCTGGTACCGCATCAGGTTTGGTTAATGCGCTGTATTTGTAAGGTTTTGTGTATCCGGTTCGTCTGAATGGCTGGATGACGGGAACTGGAAAAAAGGCGTGCGATCAGCTATAAACTTGCCAGTAATCTTTTAAGGGGATGAATAAGCGCATGGATGCGCTTATTCATCACGCAAGGACAAAAATGTGGTTTTGCCCTTGCTCACAAAACCAGGCACTTATTGTGCATGATTTTGACGGCCCGTTCATGGATCGCATGAATGCCCTGATTTTTTCAGAGCATCTCGTAAAAGACCACGGGAGGTGGTGTGACGCAACCAGTTCATGACTCTGCAATAGCAGCCCTGCTTGATGATTCGCTGTTCGCGACCGGAAGCGAGTACATTGAGATGATGTATGAAGCATGGATGCAGGACCCGGCATCTGTTGGCGGAGCGTGGGGGCAGCTTTTCTCCGGCCTGGAGAGTTCCCCGGATGCTGTATCTCACCCGAAGATGCTGGCGCGGATGCAACAGCACTCCCGTCTGAAGCAGAGTGTAACAGCAGGTGAAAAGGCAGCCGCTATCCATGATGTGGAGTTCCCTTCACGGGCTCTCTATCTGATTCATGCCTATCGTGTGCATGGACATCTGCATGCAGATCTTGATCCATTGCACCTGAATCCTCCGAAACCAAGCCCTGAATTGCAGCTCGGCTTTTACGGCCTGAGCGAGGCGGATCTGGATATTGAATTTCCAACCGGCGATCTGGCAGGGCCGAAGAGCATGCCGCTTCGGGAGATCGAACAACTTTTGAAACAGACCTATTGCGGTTCGATTGGCCCTGAATTCATGCATATCACTGACTCAGCCAGAAAACACTGGTTGCAGGAGCGTCTGGAGCGGGTCCGTTCGACCCCCAGGTTCGATCATGATACCCGCAAGCATATTTTCAGCCGTGTGATGAAAGCCGAAGAGTTTGAGCGCTTCCTGCATACCCGTTATGCAGGCCAGAAACGCTTTTCGCTTGAGGGGGGCGAGAGTCTGATTCCGATGCTGGATGCGTTGATCCAGTTTTCCGGCAACAAGGGTGTCAAAGAGATCATTCTCGGCATGGCGCATCGCGGCCGCCTGAATGTATTGGCGAACATACTGGATAAGTCTCCGACTGATATTTTTGCAGAGTTTGAAGGCGCCCACTTTGAGGATGCCGAACTGGGCGCAGGTGATGTAAAGTATCATATGGGCTTCTCGTCGGATGTGCGGACATCGGGCGGCATTGTCCACCTTTCGCTCGGTTTCAACCCTTCACACCTGGAGATTATCACTCCGGTCGCACTGGGATCGGTGCGGGCAAGACAGTGCCGAAGAAAAGACTTTGACCGCCGTGAAGTGATGAGTGTGCTGGTGCATGGCGATGCGGCATTTGCAGGGCAGGGGGTGGTTGCCGAATCCCTGAATCTCTCCAAGCTCAGCGGCTTTAAAACGGGTGGAACGATTCATATTGTGGTGAACAACCAGATCGGTTTTACCGTCAACCCGTTTGATGCACGCTCCACCACATACTGCACCGATATTGCCAAGATGGTGCAGGCGCCGATTCTACATGTGAACGGGGATGATCCGGAGGCTGCCTGTCTGGCTGTCGAAATTGCAGTGGAGTATCGCAGGCAGTTCCGCGAAGATATTGTTATTGATCTGGTCTGTTACCGTCGGCATGGGCACAATGAAACGGATACGCCATCGGTGACCCAGCCAGTGATGTATCGGCGGATTGCCGAGCATCCGACAGTTCAGCAGGTTTATCGCAAACAACTGGTCGATCAGGGGGTGATTACCGATCAGGAAGCCGATGACATGGTGAAGCGGTATCGGGATTGCATGGATGAATTAAGACGCAATCCGGACAGGCCGCCGCCTGCGCCCGTGAATTCCCTGCAGGGAAGGTGGGAAGGCTTTTTACGCAGGGCCGGAAAGGAGCCGGTGACCTCTGTTGCTGCAGAGAGACTTTCGGCTCTTGTCAGAAGCAGCCACCAGGTTCCCGCAGATTTTACACTGCACCCACTGGTGCAGAAGATTTTTGATAAGCGTTTTCAGATGATGGATGGCAAGCTGCCGATAGACTGGGGCTGTGCCGAGGTGATGGCCTATGCGACGCTGGTTGAAGATGGCGGCTGGGTGCGTTTAAGTGGTCAGGATAGTGGCCGCGGCACCTTCTTTCACCGCCATGTGACGGTTTATGATCAGAAGACAGGCAAAAAATTTATACCCTTGCGGCAACTGAGCAGAGGGGGGCTCTCCAACTTCATTGTCGTGGACAGCATGCTTTCCGAAGAGGCCGTGCTGGGATTCGAATATGGCTATTCGGTTGCAGAGCCGCGTGCACTGGTGATCTGGGAGGCTCAGTATGGTGATTTTGCCAATAATGCACAGGTGGTAATTGATCAATTCATCGCGGCCGGTGAAACCAAATGGCAGCGCATGAGCGGTATTGTGCTTTGGCTTCCGCATGGTTACGAGGGGCAGGGGGCGGAGCATTCGTCGGCCAGATTGGAGCGCTATCTGCAGTTGGGGGCGGAGAGCAATATGCAGGTGGTCTGTCCGACAACACCTGCCCAGCTTTTTCATCTGCTCAGGCGTCAGCATATAATCCGTATCCGT
>CAZLJF010000047.1:0-12328 GCA_964559845.1 uncultured Zetaproteobacteria bacterium
CGGTCATGACAAACATAATAAACGTGGAGAGTGAGCACCCGCAATTAGACAACAATCTTTAATGCCGGAATCATTAAGGATCATACACTCAAGGTGATCGCTTCAGGAGATTTGGCATTGACAGCTCCCGCTACTGGTCCTACAGCTGCCTTTGATACTGAGAAGCTTTTAGATATTGTATTGCATGTTGAATACAAACTGGCTTAGGGATACTCCGAACAACTGCGTAAATTCCGTATAGTTTTTTTCGCGCAGGAGGATTGGTATGGATCAGCTGAGTTTTGCGGAAGCGGATACGAGAACAAACGCAGGAAGACGCGGCGTTATGCGGGATAGGTCTGCCATGAAAATGGGAAAATGGCCCGATAAGCCCCAAATCAGAGGGGTAATCGGGATGTAAGACATGGATCGATTTATTTTCCGACTCAGGCGGCAGAAACCAAAAAACGGGGTTGTTCAGAGTATCCTTAACTATCACGTTTGAGATGCGTATGAACAGGTGGTAATGACACGGAGATTTTGATACCTTCCGCCGCCATTGTGAGTAGTTCGAATACACGTTTCGTTTTTGTTACCGGCGGGGTGGTCTCCTCGCTGGGTAAAGGTATCGCCGCTGCCAGTCTGGCAGCCCTTTTTGAAGCTCGTGGCCTGAAGGTTACGATGCAGAAGCTCGACCCCTATATCAATGTCGATCCGGGCACGATGAGCCCTTACCAGCATGGTGAGGTGTTTGTCACCGATGATGGCGCCGAAACCGATCTGGATCTGGGCCATTATGAACGGTTTACCCATGCCCAGATGAGCAGGCGTTCCAACTTCACCACTGGTCGGATTTATGAGTCTGTCATCCGCCGTGAGCGCCGGGGTGATTATCTGGGGGCGACGGTTCAGGTCATCCCACACATCACCGATGCCATTAAAGAGGCTGTTCTGAGCCTGCGTTCCGATGATGTGGATATCGCACTGGTGGAGATTGGCGGCACAGCCGGCGATATCGAGTCGCTGCCGTTTCTTGAGGCGATCCGGCAGTTGCGCTTTGATTTGGGTGTAAAAAATACCGCCTTTATTCACCTGACGCTTGTCCCCTATATTGCCTCGGCCGGTGAGATTAAATCCAAGCCGACACAGCATTCGGTGCAGAAGCTGCGTGAAATCGGTATCCAGCCGGATGTGCTGTTGTGCCGCAGCGAGCATCCGATTCCACAGAGTCAGAAGGACAAAATCGCACTCTTCTGCAATGTCGAGAAGCGTGCTGTGATTGAGGCGCCGGATGTGGATACGATTTACGGGGTGCCTCTCTCCCTGCGTGATGGCGGCCTCGGTTCTGTCATTCTTGAACATTTTGGCATGCCGGATCCGGAGCCTGACCTTTCAGAGTGGGAGGATATCTGCCACAAAATTCGCAGCCCGAAAAGAGAGGTCCGCATCGCCATGGTTGGCAAATATGTGGAGCTTGTCGATGCTTATAAATCGGTTAACGAGGCGCTGTTTCACGGAGGCATGGAGCATGGAGTGCGCATCAGGATCGAGTACATTGATGCGGAGTCCCTGAGCAAGGGCGGTGTGGAAGCGCTCAGGGATGTACATGGCATCCTTGTGCCGGGCGGTTTCGGACAGCGTGGCACCGAGGGGAAGATTACCGCGATTCGCTATGCCCGGGAGAACAGGGTTCCCTATCTGGGAATCTGTCTGGGTATGCAACTGGCGGTCATTGAGTTTGCCCGCAATGTTGCAGGCCTTGAGCATGCGACAAGCAGTGAGTTTGATGAGCGTGCCGAACATCCCGTCATTGCCTTGATGACCGAGTGGGAGCAGGAGGGGCAGCGCGTCCTGAGGACAGGTTCGGATGATCTTGGCGGCACGATGCGTCTGGGCGGATATCCCTGCAAGCTGATTCAGGGCACGAAGGCTTTTGAAGCCTATGGTGAAGCTGAAATCCGCGAACGCCATCGTCACCGTTATGAGTTTAATGATACCTATCGTCAGCAGTTGGTAGATGCCGGACTGGTTGTATCGGGGACATTGCCGGACGATTCTCTGGTGGAGATCGTGGAGGTGGCGGATCACCCGTGGTTTGTGGCATGTCAGTTCCATCCGGAGTTCCTTTCACGGCCTTACAGGCCGCATCCGTTGTTTGCCGGCTTTGTTGGCGCCAGCAAGGCCCATGCTGAATGCTCACCGGAGCAGACTGCGTGACTACGATGCACCACATCCCGGTGGGAGACTTCCAGATCGGCAACGACCTGCCGGTTGTGCTGTTTGCAGGGCCATGTGTGATCGAAGGGGAAGCCTTTACGCTGCAAGTGGCGGAATCACTGCGGGATATCGCGGCGCGCTGTGGCGTACCGTTTGTGTTCAAGTCCAGTTTTGACAAGGCCAATCGTACCAGTGTGGACGGTTTTCGTGGTCCGGGTATGGATGAGGGTTTACGGATTCTGCAGCGTGTGAAGGGTGAGGTCGGTGTGCCGGTGATTACCGATGTGCATACGCCGGAACAGGCCGCTCCTGTGGCTGAAGTGGCCGATATTTTGCAAACGCCGGCGTTTTTGTGTCGTCAGACAGACTTTATTACGGCTGTGGCCAGTGCAGGCCGACCGGTAAATGTTAAGAAGGGCCAGTTTCTGGCTCCCTGGGATATGCCGCATGTGCTTGAGAAGGCCAGATCGACAGGTAATCGGGATATCATGCTTTGTGATCGCGGCACCAGTTTTGGCTATAATAATCTGGTTTCGGATTTCCGTTCATTGATGGTGATGGCAGAGACCGGTGCGCCGGTTGTGTTCGATGCCACGCATTCGGTACAGCAGCCGGGTGGTCTGGGTGGCGCAACCGGCGGCAATCGTGAGTATGTGCCGGGTCTGTCATGTGCAGCGGTGGCGGTTGGCGTGGCTGCGCTGTTTATGGAGGTGCATCCGGATCCGGATCATGCACTTTCTGATGGACCGAATTCGTTGCGGCTGGATGAGCTGGAAGGGTTGCTGAAGAGGCTGAAACGCATCGATGCGGTTGTAAAAGAATATTAACCACGAAATACACGAAGGGAATATGGTAATAATATTTCTTCGTGTGTTTCGTGGTGAGAAAATTTGAAAATAAATTGATAATCGTCAGTAATGGGACTGATCAGGAGAAAAAGCAGTGAGTGAAATTGTAAGTGTACATGGTCGCGAGATTTTTGATTCGCGTGGGAATCCGACCGTGGAAGTGGATGTAAGACTGGTGTCAGGGGCATTTGGACGTGCTGCGGTACCAAGTGGTGCATCGACAGGCCAGCGTGAGGCGGTTGAGCTGCGTGATGGTGATACGCGTCTGGGTGGCAAAGGTGTCAGAAAGGCCGTTGCGCATGTGAACGGTGAGATTGAAGAGAGAGTGAAGGGCATGGACGCTGCGGATCAGCGCGGACTGGATCATGCACTGATTGAACTGGATGGCACACCGAACAAGAGGCGTCTGGGCGCCAATGCAATCCTGGGCGTTTCCATGGCAGTGGCCAAGGCGCAGGCAGCAGAGGATGAAGTGTCGCTGTTTGAACATATGGGCGGAGAAGACGCCACATTGATGCCGGTTCCCTGCATGAATGTAATCAATGGCGGTTCACATGCCGATAACAGCATCGATTTTCAGGAGTACATGATTGTACCTGCCGGTGCAGCAAGCTTTTCCGAAGCGCTGGATATGGGGGCTGAGGTGTTTCATGCACTGAAGTCTGTGCTTGGCAAGGCCGGGCATGTCACCGCGGTGGGTGATGAAGGCGGCTTTGCCCCCAATCTGGGATCCAATGAAGAGGGCGTGACCGTCATTCTTGAAGCCATTGAACAGGCCGGTTTGAAGGCAGGTTCCGATATTGTCCTCGCCAGTGATATGGCGGCTTCAGAGTTTTACAGGGACGGAAAATATGTGCTGGCCGGTGAAGGCAATCGTGCACTCGATGCAGAGGGTATGGTAGATTTGATTGAATCCCTTTGCAGGCAGTATCCGATTGTTTCCGTTGAAGATGGTCTGGATGAGAATGACTGGGATGGCTGGAAACTGCTGACCGAACGCATTGGCGATCACGTTCAGCTGGTGGGCGACGATCTGTTTGTGACCAACCCCGAAATTCTGAAAGAGGGCATTGAAAAAAATATTGCCAACGCCTTGCTGGTGAAGGTGAATCAGATTGGCACGCTCTCCGAGACGGTCGCCGCAGTGCATATGGCACATGATGCCGGTTATCGTTGTATGATGAGTCACCGCTCAGGTGAAACCGAAGATACCACCATTGCCGATCTGGCTGTGGCGCTCTCCTGTGGGCAGATCAAAACCGGTTCAGCTTCGCGTTCGGACCGTATGGCCAAGTATAATCAGCTTCTGCGTATTGAAGAGGAGTTGGGAAGCCGTGCCCGTTATGCCGGCCACAATGCTTTTCGCCGAGGCTAAACACTGAAAAAGAGTGGCGCTGGAACAACTGCCGGGGCGGTGCGGCGCTGGCTTTTCATCGCCTTGGCGCTTCCGGTTCTGCTCTGGATGGGTTGGGATATTGTCTTCTCCGATCATGGCTATCGTGTTTACCGGGCTGAGAAGGCGAGTCTCGAAGCG
This sequence comes from uncultured Zetaproteobacteria bacterium, assembly GCA_964559845.1. Taxonomy (GTDB): domain Bacteria; phylum Pseudomonadota; class Zetaproteobacteria; order Mariprofundales; family Mariprofundaceae; genus WSZY01. The sequence continues at coordinate 4,579 of CAZLJF010000047.1, forward strand.
ATGAAGACTGAGCTTGAAGTGTTGAAGGCGGAGCGTGAAAGGCTGGCGAAGGAGATTTTGCGATTGCGGAATGATCCGAAAGCGCTTGAGGAGCTGGTCCATCGTGAACTGGGTTATGTTTATCCGGATGAATTCATGTTGATTATACCGGGCGATGAGAAAAATGCTGCCGGAGCAGCAAGGGAGGGAAGGTAATGAGCGATGTTATCACCCGTTTTGCACCATCCCCGACCGGTATGCTGCATTTGGGAAATGTGCGTACGGCCCTGCTTAACTGGCTTTATGCCCGCAAGCACGGGGGGCGTTTCCTGCTGCGGTTTGAGGATACCGATCGCGAGCGCTCTGAAGCTGAATATATCAAGGCCATCGAAGAGGATTTGAAATGGTTGGGGCTGAACTGGGATGGAGAAGTGCTTTTCCAGTCTGCACATGCGGAAAAGCACCGTACGGCTCTGGAAACACTCGCCTCCTCCGGCTATGCCTATCGCTGCTTCTGTACGGAAAGCCAGCTTAATCTGGATCGGAAACTGGCTGCTTCACGCGGGCTTCCTTCACGCTACTCCGGACGCTGCAGGGGGTGTTCGCATGCCGAGTCTGCTGAACGTGCCGGGCATGAATCGTATGTATGGCGTTTGAAAATAAGAGATGATGCCGGTGAAGTGATTGTGAAAGACGCCTTGCGCGGCGATGTAACATTTGCCTGCCGCGATCTTGATGACCCGGTTGTTGTACGCTCTGATGGAACATTCACCTTTCTACTGCCCAATGCCGTTGACGATGCGCTGGATGGCATCACACACACGATGCGCGGCGATGATCACCTGACTAACTCCGCATATCAGGTATGGCTGCTTCAGCATTTGGATATGGCGCCCCCCGTGTATCTGCATCATGGGCTGCTGCTCGGGCAGGACGGGGCAAAACTCTCCAAGCGGACGGGCAGCCACACTGTTTCCCATCTGCGCATGGAGGGCCTGTTGCCGGAGGCGCTGATTCAGTCTATGGCGCGGCTTGGGCACCCGAATTTGCCGGAAGAGTTGCTGGCTGTCGATGCGATTGCCGAACACTTTGAAGTGGAACATCTGTCCACCGCATCGGTGAAGTGGTCGGATGAGCAGATGTGGCGATGGCACGAAAAATTGTTGCACAGCTTGTCGCCGGCAGCCCTGGCCAGTCTGTTGGATTCATATTTTCCTGGCGTGGATGATGAAACGCTTACCGGTTTTGCCGAACTGACGGGTGGTAATCTGGCGCGTGCCGAGGATGCCCTGCAATACAGGCGGATTCTGGATGTTTCAGCAGGCATTCCCGAGGGAGGTGAGCTGCTTGCCAAGGCGGGAGTCGATTTTTTCCGACAGGCGCTGGATGCATGGAATGGTTTGGCCGGGGCAGACTGGAAGGGGTGGACGGCCAGGGTGAAAGAGCTGACGGGTTGCAGGGGCAGAGAGCTGTTTTTGCCGTTGCGCATTGCCCTGACCGGTATGCAACATGGGCCGGAGATGAGTCATGTGGTCGCATTTCTTGGACGTGAAGGTGTCACGTTGCGTCTGAAGGATGTGATCAGGCGGGTGGAGGCATGAGTTTACAGCTTTATAACAGTCTGACACGTCAGAAGGAGACTTTTACCCCTTTGACAGAGGGCAGGGTTGGTATGTATGTCTGCGGTGTGACGGTATATGACCGTTGCCATGTCGGCCATGCCCGGGTGATGGTTGTCTTTGATGTGATTTACCGCTGGTTGCAGCAGCTCGGTTATGAAGTGGAGTATGTTCGCAACTTCACCGATGTGGATGACAAGATTATCAGGCGCGCCAATGAGGCGGGCATTGATCCCAAGGTGCTGACCGATGAGATGATTGCAGCCTTTCATCAGGATATGGATGCCCTGAACTGCCTGCGGCCAACGCATGAGCCGCGTGCAACCCTGTATATGGATGAGATGATCCGGATGATCAGTCAGCTGATTGATAAGGGGTTTGCCTACGTATCGGGCAGTGGCGATGTGCTCTATTCGGTGCGCAAGTTTGATGGTTACGGAGAACTCTCCGGAAAAAACATTGATGATCTTGAGTCGGGCTCACGCGTTGACGTTGACGAGAGCAAGCATGATCCGCTTGATTTTGTCCTGTGGAAGATGGCCAAGCCGGGCGAACCGGCCTGGGATTCACCGTGGGGCAAGGGGCGACCGGGCTGGCATATCGAGTGTTCGGCAATGAGTTGCGCACATCTGGGTGAAACATTCGATATTCACGGCGGTGGCATGGATCTGAAGTTTCCGCATCATGAAAACGAGATTGCCCAGGCGCGTGCTGCCAATGGCGGCGGCTTTGCCCGCTACTGGCTGCACAATGGCTTTGTGAATATCAATGAGGAGAAGATGTCCAAGTCACTGGGGAACTTCTTCACCATTGACGAAGTGTTACAGAAGTATCATCCGGAAGTGTTGCGCATGTTCATTCTCGGTACCCATTACCGTTCACCACTCGATTTCTCCGATCAGGCGCTGGATGCGGCAAAAGCCGCGCTGGATCGCATCTATGAGGTGAAGCGTAGATGCGGGGTTTCAGGAGATGGATGTTCCTCACCCCTTGCCTCTTGCCCCTTGCTCCCTTCCCGCTTCATTGATGCCATGAACGATGATTTCAATACGCCGGAGGCGCTGGCAGAGGTTTTTCAGCATTGCAAAGAGGTCAATCGCAGACTGGATGCAGGTGAGAGTGTGGACGAGCAGGTGGCGGAACTGGCGGCCATGACAGAGCTGCTGGGTATCCTGCAGCAGGATGCTGCAGAGTGGTTTCACGGCAGTGAAGTGGATGCCGAATGGCTTGAATCGCTGATTGCCGAGCGTAATGAGGCAAGAAAAAACCGTGACTTCTCAAGAGCCGACGCGATTCGCGATGAACTTGCAGCCAAAGGAATTGTGCTTGAAGATGGCGCAGATGGAACAAGCTGGAAGCAGGGAGTTCAGCTTTGATGCTGCAGGAGACTGGCAGCACTGTTGCCGTGATTCTTGCCGGAGGCTCGGGAACCCGATTGTGGCCACTCTCCCGGAAGCAACTGCCTAAACAGTTCCTGAAACTTCAGGGTAAAGAGACACTGCTGGAAGGCACGATTTCACGTCTGGCGCCGCTGGTATGCAGAGATGACATATGGGTTGTTACCAGTGAAACGCATGCGGTCGGTGAGGCATATGCCGCCTTGAAAGATCTGAATACCATTCTGGAGCCGGTTGCCCGCAATACTGCGCCCGCGGTGGCTGTTGCCGCCGCACTGTTGATGGATATAAGTGGTAGTGATCCGGTTATGCTGGTGCTGCCGGCCGACCACCTGATACAGAAGCGGGAAAATTTCCAGCAGTGTCTGCAAATCGCTATTGAGGCTGCAAGCGGCGGTCAGCTGATCACCTTCGGTATTGAGCCAAGCCGGCCGGATACGGGCTTTGGATATATCCAGGCAGATCTGGCTCAAGGTAAAAAAGCCCATCCTGTTATCCGTTTTACTGAGAAGCCCGATTTGAGCACTGCCGAATCTTTTCTCTCCGAAGGCGGCTATTACTGGAACTCCGGCATGTTTGTCTGGCAGGCATCAGCGATTCTCGAAGAGATCAAGGCCTATCTGCCGGATCTCTGGTCGGTTCTTGAAAGCATGCGGACAAGATGGCAGCAGGGAGAGGCCTGGCAGGAGGTGATTCGGCATGGCTTTGCCGACATGCCATCCATTTCGATCGATTACGGTGTGATGGAGAGGTCAGGTCGTGTTATGCTGGTTCCCTGTGACATCGGCTGGTCCGATGTCGGCAGCTGGGATGCAGTATACGAGGTCTCCGAACATGACAGTGAAGGCAACGCCGTGGCCGGAGATGTACTTCACCTTGATTGTAAAAACTCGTTGATCAGGAGCCACTCCAAGCTGCTGGCGGCGGTAGGGCTGGAGGATCTGATTGTTGTGGAGACTCCGGATGCAATTCTGTTGACCAGGCGCGGAGAGAGTCAGCGTGTGCGCGAAATTGTTGATGCAATCAAAGAGAGGGGAGGTCGCGAACATATTGAGCATATGACAGTGATGCGTCCATGGGGCAGCTATACTGTGCTGGAAGAGCAGGTGAGCGGCTACAAGCTGAAACGGATTGAGGTGCAGCCCGGCGCATCGTTAAGTCTGCAAAGTCACCGGAAGCGATCAGAGCATTGGGTCGTGGTTTCGGGCGTGGCTACGGTTACGCGCGGAAACGAAAGCTTTATCGTCAGGAAAAATGAAAGTACCTTTATTCCCATAGGCAAAAAGCATCGTTTGGCTAATGAAGGCGACGAGCCGCTGCTGATTGTAGAAGTGGCTGTCGGCGACTATCTTGGCGAGGATGATATCGAGCGCTTTGACGATGAGTACGGGAGAGATGCTTGAAAGCTGACTGTAATCATTCGGTGAAGGCGAATCTGCTCTGGCGTATTGGTGAGATGAGTAAGCTCTTTGTTGAAGCGACTCTTTTCTCGCTAGCGGCTTTTATTCACCCTTTCGGGGAAGATAGAGACAGTGTCCGGGCAATGATGGAACCGGGAGGCTTTTAGAGGTCTATTGCCGGTGCGAATTGTAGTTTTAGCTAGGGAGAACAGAAAATGAGTAGAGGCAAGAGAGTAGCCATTGTTGGTCTCGGATATGTCGGATTGCCTCTGGCACTCGCATTTGGTCGGGTGATGCCGGTGGTTGGTTTTGATCTTTCCGAAGAGAAGATCAATGCCTACAGAGAAGGGTTTGATCCAACCGGGGAGATGGAAAGCGAACTCTTTGTTCGTGCCGGGAAACTGAGTTATTCAACCGATCCGGCCGATATTTCCAGTGCTGATTTTATTATTGTCGCTGTGCCTACACCGGTTGATAATGCTCATCAGCCGGATCTGACACCAGTGATCAGAGCCTCTGAAACTGTTGGCCGGCATATGAAGCAAGGCTCAATTGTTATATTTGAATCAACAGTTTATCCGGGTGTTACTGAAGAGGTCTGTGTTCCTATCCTTGAGCGGGAATCAGGGCTTAAGTGCGGCAGGGGGTTTAAGGTTGGATATTCACCCGAACGTGTAAACCCCGGCGATAAAGTCCATCGGCTGGAAACAATTATAAAAGTGGTCTCAGGCCAGGATAAAGAGACGCTTGATGAGGTTGCGTGGCTCTATGAGCAGGTGATTGAAGCAGGCGTACATCGAGCTGCAACCATTAAAGTAGCGGAAGCGGCCAAGGTGATCGAGAATACACAGCGGGATGTGAATATTGCCCTGATCAATGAGCTGGCCCTGATTTTTCATAAGCTTGGTATCGATACACAGGATGTGTTGGAAGCGGCAGGGACAAAATGGAACTTTTTACCGTTCAGGCCGGGTTTGGTGGGTGGTCACTGTATTGGCGTGGATCCATATTACCTGACCCATAGGGCTGAGATCGAGGGTTTCCGACCGGAGATCATCAAGGCGGCCCGGCGTATCAATGACGGCATGGGTCGCTGGATTGCAGAGCAGACTGTGATTGAGATGATTCGGGCGGGCGTTACTATCAAAGGTGCAAAGGTTGGTGTATTGGGTTTGACCTTTAAAGAGGATTGTGCAGACCTTCGTAATACAAAAGTTATTGATTGTATACGTGAACTGGAATCATTAGGTGTTGAGGTGCTGGTACATGATCCTGTTGCAGATCCTGAGGATGCCAAAGAGGAATATGGAATTGATTTGAAGGCACTTAATGAGATTAAGAATGCTGATGCACTTATTGTTGCGGTAGCTCATGCTCAGATAAAAGATATGGCAGTAGCAGATTTCGTTAATCTTGTGGGAAAGAAGGCTGTTTTTATCGATGTGAAATCAGTGCTGGATAAAAAGGCATTAATTGAGAAAGGTTTTTCGGTCTGGCGCTTGTAAGAAGTTGAGTCTTGTCACGTAAAATTGTTTTATCTGGATTGATTGTCTCTCTTGGCCTTTTGTTTGGACGGCTGATGGGCTTTGCGCGAGAGGCAGGCGTTGCCTCTACTTTTGGTGTTTCATCTGAGGCAGATGTGGCTGTTCTGGCGCTTACCGTTCCAGATGTGCTTGTAAGCTTACTGGTTGCGGGGGGGCTATCGGCAGCGCTAATCCCTGAGTTCAAGAGCCTTCCGCAAAAAGAAAAGCATGCATTATTTATGCAGGTTTCTGTTGTCATGGGAGTTTTTTTTACTGCCGTGGTGTTTGCACTAGGATTTATACCCGATGTTTTGCTCTTCTTTTTTGCTCCAGGCTTGTCGATTCAAGCTGCGTTTTCTGCACAAGAGGTCCTATCGGATGTTCTCTGGCTGATTCCATTAACTGTTTTAGCGGGTGTTACTACAGCCTATTTGCAATCACAAGAAAAGTTTGTAATGCCTGCTATGGGGACTTTTTTGTTTAACACTTGCGTCGTCACTGGATTATTGTTTTTTGTAAAATCAAATAACCTGAATGATTTAGTCTATTTTATCCTTCTTGGTGGGGCGCTTCGGTATGCTTCTCAACTTTGGGTAATGAGGAACAGTATAAATTTTACAGGTTGTTTTACAGAGTCATATATAGGAAAAGGGCTTTTATATCGTTATGGACAAGCAGTTTTAGCTGTGGGAGCATTATCACTTTTCCCTGTGGTAGCCAGATCGTTTGCATCATTTTCCGGTGAAGGTGGGGTTGCCATGATGAATTATGCATGGCGCTTGGTGGAGCTTCCATTAGGGGTGGTGATTACGGTTTTGTCGGTGGTGTTATTCCCGAAATTATCTGAGAAGCATGCAAATAAGGATATTGAAGGATTTAACCGTGTGTTGAAAGAAGGGTTGTTTTGGTCGCTTTTAATGGCTATGGCGATTATGGGGCCTATTATTGCATCACCTGAAACTTTCGTGAATGTTGTGTATAGTTGGGGTGATAGTATCCCAACAGAAAAAATATCATCCATATCAATGTTATTGAAAATAGGGATAATGATTTTGCCTTTTCAGGCAGTTATCGCAATGTGCGTGGCTGCATTTAACGCACAGAAAAACACGAAGTTCCCAATGAAGGTTAATATGATTGGTTTTGTTTTGTTAGTTCCTTTGTGTTGGTGGGCGCAGGAGCATTTTGGTCTTTTAGGGGTTGTGAGTGCGGTTGCGATAGGATACGCAGGTATTAGCATATCGTTACTATATGCTCTTAGGGTTAGTTATAATGATTTGCCTTTATTGTCTTTATTTGTAATTCCTGGTCTTTTTCTGGTAATTACATTTTGTATGTCGTTACTTGTTGTTACTCTTAAGTTTTCGGAAGAATTTAATATACCTATATTTTTTATAATTATGTGTATACCTATAATTGTAGTTTTGATCAAGAAAAAAGGATGGTCGAATTTGTAAAATGATGATTCTTAATGTGGTGAACTTATTAAAATGAATCATTATGTTGCGTAATCTGTTTGTGTTAGTGAGTTGTGTTTATGTTTTGCTGGTTCTATTGGGTGTAATTCAGTTTCACTTATGGGGACAGGTGGAGTTTATTTACAACTCACATACAAATATCTGGGAGAATATAGGAAATGCTCACTTATCGAGGTATCTTCTGGTTTTTCCTGTTTATTGGTTAGCAGACATTCTTTTATTAGAACACGATTATGTCTTTAGGATTGTATGTGCCTTATTGATACTTGGTATGGTTCTGGTATTAATGAGAGCTTATGAAATTGCGGTCAAAAAATCCTCTAATACTGTATCTTTAGTATTGCTTCTTTTTTT
>CAZLJF010000048.1:0-11987 GCA_964559845.1 uncultured Zetaproteobacteria bacterium
TCTTTTCCGATAGATAACAGAGTGCGATGAACGTACTGAAAGATAAAAAGAGCAAGGAGGCTTCTATGACAGGGTATAGAGCATATCAGGGAAATCAGGTGGAAGGGTCGGGCCCTTTGGGGTTGGTCTTATTGACTTATGAAGCACTCTACAAATCACTGGCGCATGCATACCGGGCTGTTGAGGGTGGAGATCTGGCCGCCGAGGTGGATCATACAGGACGTGCACTTGAAGCACTGATTGAACTGTCAACCAGCCTGAATGCAGAAAAAGGTGGCGAAGTTACAAAGAATCTTGGCGCACTTTACGCCTATATGATCAAGCGCCTTTCCGAAGGTATGTGTTCCTGCTCTACCGGCCATATAAAAGAGGTGATGCAACTGGTTCAGACGCTTCGCGAAGGCTGGCAACAGTTGGCCAGGGATCAGAAAGGCGAGTTATCCGCTAATCATGCACCCTCAAGTTATCGTTCGCATGAGCAGCAGTCGATGCAATTGCTGCAGCGTCATGCCGCATGAGTAAAACCATGCAACTGCGGTTTGATGATGCTGTTGATGCCTGTGAGGAGTCTCTTGCAAAGATGCAGGCGTACATCATGAAGAAGCAGTGGGAGAAGTATGCAGTTGCAGAGCAGGGGTTCACTCTCTTCATGCACGGGCTGCAAACACTGTGTAAAACAGACGGGGATGAACTGACAAGGCTTGCTGGCTGTGAAAACAGGCTTAGGGAGCTCTCCCGGAGACAGCGTCGTGTCATGCGTCTGCTTGCCTCGCATATGCAGGCGGTTTCAGATGATATTACCAGCCTGGAGCAGGACTCCAGACGCTTGCGTCAGCTCTCGGAGTTTGCCGGGAGCTGACGCTGCAGGTATTGCAGGAGCATATCCGGGTCAACAGGCTTACGGAGCAGATGCACTTCCAGATCGGCTTCAATACTCTGGTTTGAATAGCCGGTCATCATACAGATAGGAATCCGGCTTCCTGTTTCCCGAATTTTACCGGCCACTTCAAGTCCATCCATATGCGGCATGACAATATCCATGATAATGGCATCAATGTTATCTTCATGCTGTTGCCACAGATCCAGCGCCTGAATGCCGTCAGCGGCATCAAGAACCTCGTAACCGTGGCTGGCCAGAATCTCATGCATTGTCATGCGAATGGCTTCATCATCGTCAACCAGTAACACAGAAAGATTCAGTGGCTGAACATGATCGGTTTCATGTGCCAGGGGCAGCAGAACCCGAACTGTTGTACCGCATCTGGGTCGGCTGTCGATCTCGAGCGAGCCCCCCAGTTGTTTGATGTAGCTGTTGGCGCTGGAGAGTCCCAGGCCGGTGCCCTGCCCGACCGGCTTGGTTGTGAAAAACGGATCCATGCAGTGTTGAAGCTCGGATTCATTCATGCCGTATCCGTTATCCTGAATGGTGATTTCAGCATATCTCTGTTCTTTCAGATCAAGCTTGACCGAGATCAGAGGGCTGGCAGGAAGTGTGGATTCGTTCATGCGATCAAAGGCACTTCTGGCGTTGGATATCAGTTCAAACAGGGTCTGTTTCAACTGAATCTCATTGGCCAGTGTAATCAGGCTGCGCTGCCTGATTTCAAGGTTCAGTTGAATTGTTTTGGGCAGAGATGGGGTTGCAAGTGTAACCGTATCTTCAAGCAGCGCCGAGAGTGACACCTCCTGACTGACTGTCTGCTTCTGTTTTGAAAACATGAGCATGTTTTGCACCAGGCCGGAGGCACGCTCAATCAGTTTTCCGATCCGCTGCATGCGCTCTTTTTCTTTGGCATTATCCTCCGGGATTGCGCGGCGAACCATATAAAGGTGCCCCTGAAGACCTGCCAGAATATTGTTGAATTCATGTGCAATGCCGCCGGCAAGTGTTGATATGGATTCAAGCCTCGCGGTCTGCTCCACCTGTCTGATGGTTCGATCCCGTTCCCGCAGGTCAACCTGGATGCCTACATAGCTATCTTCGGTTTTGATGATCTGGGTCCAGATATGGATAATCTCACCGGAGTAGCTTGTGTTGCGCAATTCGCCACTCCAGACGCCCTGATTCTCCAGCGCTTCCTGTATGGTCTTATAAAGAGCTTCGTCATGCAGGTGTGATTTGATTATGCCGATAGGCTGGCCGATGACATCATCTCTTGTGTAGCTGTAAAGTTTCAGGAATGCCTCGTTGACATGGGTGAACCGGCCATTCAGGTCGGCGATAAACATGGCATCCCGCCCGTGGTCGAACAGGGCACGAAGCGATGTTTCAAGTCTGCTGTCAGACATGATCTTTCAGCCACCCCTCGATCAGGTTCCGCATCTGCTGCAGACGTGTTTCATCGGGGGCTTCAAAACGCAAAACGAGACTGGGTTGCGTATTGGATGCCCGCAGCAGCCCCCAGCCGTCATCAAAGGTTATACGCATGCCATCCACATCAATAATATTATAGCCTGCTTTTGAAAAGTATGCTTTTGCCTCTTCCACCAGCGAAAACTTGCGTGCATCAGGACACTCTATCCGAATTTCCGGTGTTGCAACTGCCTTGGGAAGGCCGGAAAGCAGCTCGGAAGCAGGACGATTCTGGCTGGCAATAACCTGCATGACGCGTGCGCCGGCATACACCGCATCATCAAAGCCGAAAAAGCGGTCGGCAAAAAACATGTGCCCGCTCATCTCTCCGGCCAGCAATGCACCGGTTTCTTTCATCTTGGCCTTGATCGGCGAATGGCCGGTTCGCCACATAATCGCATGGCCGCCATGGGCCGCGATATCATCATACATATGCTGCGAACATTTTACCTCGGAGATGATGGTGGCGCCGGGGTGGTTTTTTAGCAGCAGTCTGGAGAGCAGCAACAGCAGCATATCTCCCCAGATGATATCGCCGTTCTCATCAACCACGCCGATGCGGTCGCCATCGCCGTCAAAGGCAATGCCCAGATCTGCCTTGTGTTCACGAACCGATGCAGCGATGTCCTGCATGTTCTCTTCAACGGTGGGATCGGGATGGTGGTTGGGAAAGGTGCCATCCGGTTCACAGAAAAGTTCAATAACTTCACACCCGAGTTTTCGATAAAGCGGGGCGGCAATGACACCGGAGGGGCCGTTGCCGGCGTCGATCACTACCTTCAGCGGACGGGAGAGATGAATATCTCCGGCGACAAAGGCCTTATAGTCCGGCACTACATCTACGGAGTGAAGCGAACCACGCGCCCCGGCTCTGCGTTGCGGCCCAAGCATCAGTTCTTTCAGCCTCTGGATATCGTCACCATGCAGGCTTTCACGGCCTTTCATCATCTTGAAACCGTTATAATCGCCGGGATTGTGGCTGGCCGTTACCATCACACATCCGGCACCATCCAGGTGGAACACGGCGTAGTAGGCCAGCGGTGTCGGCACCATGCCGATATCAATGACATCAGCACCAGCGTCAAGCAATCCTTCAATGACAGCCTTCTGAATGGCAGGGCCGGAGAGGCGCACATCTCTTGCAACTATAACAGGGCGACTCTCCCCATCCGGCAGCATGGCGGCATAGGCATATCCCAGTCTGTGGGCCAGTGCCTCGGTAATGTCCCTGCCTGCGATTCCCCGAATATCATATTCACGAAAGGCATGGTGCGGGAATGGATCGAAAGTCTGCGGCATGAATGCTCCGAAACTGGGATGTTGAATGCATGAATGCTATCGCTTATTCGGTGCTACCTCAAATCGCTTGCCAGATGCTTTGCGCTCTCTAAGCTGCATCGCCCATGTCATCAGTCAGCTCATCAGAACTCAACGAAGCGCAGTACAGGGCGGTGTTTCATCGCGGTGGCCCGTTGCTTGTACTGGCCGGTGCCGGATCGGGTAAAACCCGCGTGATTACCGAGCGCATCGCTGCACTGATCGAGCGTGATGTACCGGATGACGCCATCACCTCTGTGACCTTTACCAACAAGGCCGCACGCGAAATGAGAGAGCGGCTTGCGGAGAGGCTGGGTGAGAAAAGTAAAAAGCTTCGTATCTGTACATTCCATGCACTGGGTCTCGCCATTGTGCGTGAAGATGCCGATCTGATCGGCTGTCGTGCCAACCTCTCCATCTTCTCCGGAGCTGAACAGCGCTCATGCATGCGCAGTGTATTGCAGGATATGAAATTGCCTTCCGACAGCGACCAGGTGGACCGTTTTATCAACCGTATTTCGATGCTGAAAAATGGTATGCTCGATGATAGCGATGGCTCTCTCTCCGGAGTGCGTGAACGCTACGATGCATTGCTTCGCAAGATGAATGCTGTTGATTTTGATGATCTGATGGTGCTGCCGATCCGGTTGCTTTCCGAACATGAGGAGATCCGGGCCAAATGGCAGATGCGTACACGCCACTTTCTGATTGATGAATATCAGGATTCCAGCCGTGTTCAGTATGAACTGGTGCGGCTTTTGGTGCCGGCAGATGGTAACCTGACCGTGGTGGGAGACGATGACCAGTCGATTTACGGCTGGCGTGGCGCCGAGGTGAAAAACCTGTTCCAGCTGGAGCGTGATTACCCTGATTTAACGGTGATCCGGCTGGAGGAGAATTATCGCTCCACCGGCATGATTCTGGATGCAGCCAATACTCTGATTGCCAACAACTCCGAGCGGCTGGGCAAAACCCTGCGCTCAAATCTCGGGCGGGGGAAATCGGTACGTGTCTGGGAATCTCCGAATCCTGAAGAGGAGGCGGAGCGGGTTGCTGGAGATATCAAGACCCGGCGGGCCGTTTCAGAGCTGAAGTGGGATGATTTCTGCATTCTCTACCGCGCCAGTTACCAGTCACGCCCGCTGGAGATGGCGCTGCGTTCAGCAAATATTCCATATCATGTCAGCGGTGGCCTCTCATTTTTTGATCGTGCTGAGATCCAGGATCTGCTGGCCTATCTGCGCCTGATATCCAACTTTTCCGATGATCTTGCCTTTATGCGCGCCATTTCGAGGCCGAGAAGAGGTGTCGGTGACAAGGCGCTGGGCGATATCGGCAGTTTCGCACAGGCGCACCGCTGTTCACTGCTGGAAGCCTGCCTTGATGAGCGCCTGGATCATCGCTTGAGCCATACCCTGCGCGAGTTTGGCGATATGATTGTCGGGCTGGAACATCTCTTCCTGAACGGAGAGCCGGATGATGCCTTTGATGCACTGATGGATCGCTCGCTGTTGATTGCTGCCATTGAGAATGAGGCTGCTGATGAGAAGGAGAGCGAGCGACGCCTGGGCAATATTTATGAGCTTCGCCGCTGGTGGATGACACATGCGGAAGAGGGGGGCTCGCTTGCCGACTTTTTGCAGAAGGTCTTTCTGCTGGCCGACAAGGAAGATGATGACCCGAGCGGTCAGGTGCGCTTGATGACGGTGCATGCCGCCAAGGGTCTGGAATTTGCCCATGTCTATGTGGTGGGTATGGAGGATGGAAGTTTTCCGCACAAATCGGCAGTGGAAGAGAACCGCATGGAGGAGGAGCGGCGTCTGATGTATGTAGCGATGACCCGGGCCCGCTATCGTCTGACATTGAGCCGTGCCCGTATGCGCAGCCGTTTCGGACAGAAAGAGAAGACCGCACCGTCGCCATTTTTGAAGGAACCGGATCAGAATACGCTCTGGTGGGTGGATCGTGATACCGATACGGAAGAGGCACAGGAAGAGGTGCTGGAGAGCATGGCCGCCATGCGTGCACGCCTGGAAGCGGCTGCTCAGGCGAAGTAGGGCAGTATGTGCTCCGGAAGCTCAAGAATACAGAATCGGTCAGCTTGCCGGACAGCGATCCGGATGTTGTGCTTCATACCACACTTTGCTGTATGTACGTGTATGCGGCGTTCTTCCAATTTGAATCCGGCTTTCAGCATACGCAGGGAGAATGCCGTATCCGTGAAGGCCGACCAGACGGTTAGCATGCCACCGGGCCTGAGAGCGTCACAGGCGCTGTCCAGTCCGCACAGGCCCTAAAGTTTTCAATATGAAAAAAGAGCAGCGTAAACGTATTGTTGACCGCCACCGTGACAGCCTGACCCGGTATGGTTATCACCCCAATGCGCTCTACTGGAGCAGTCGTGAGATTCAGGAGATTCGTTTCAGGGTATTGGCGGAGATTGGCATCGAATCGGGAGACTCGGTGCTTGATGTTGGCTGTGGCTTTGGCGATTTCAAGGGCTGGTTCGGGAAGCAGGGCGGAGCGCTGGATTATGTCGGCATTGATCTTTCACCTGACCTGCTGGCAGAGGCAAGAGGGCGGCATCCCGATAGCATATTTGTTGATGGTGACTTGTTTGATATGGATTTTGCCGACCAGAGTTTTGACTGGGTGGTGCTCTCCGGTGCGTTGAACGAGCAGCTTCATGATGATGGCGCTTATGCCCGCAGGGTGATTGCACGCATGTTGTTGCTTTGCCGCAAGGGAGTAGCCTTCAACCTGCTGGATGCCCGCTATCTGCAGGCGCATGATCTGCAAAGCCATATGCCTGAAGAGATGCTGGACTGGTGCCGGAGTTTGTGTCCGCATTGCACGCTGCGCGATGACTATCTCGATAATGATTTTACCATCTATATGCGCAGGTTGCCTGCACGGAACGGAAGCTAACGTTTCAGCGCCTTCAGACGCTCCTGACGCTTGTGGTAAAGGATCCATCCATCAAGTGCCAGAGCTGCAACAATCGAGAGCCAGAGCAGCCATGTTGGCAGGGAGACAAATTCAGAAATCGCCTTCATACCGCCGCCATCAGTGATATTACTATAGATCAGAAATCCAAGCACAAGATGTCCGGCCACCAGCGTGGTAATCATCACCAGTGCCCAGAAGGTGGTGATGAAGAATGTAATATTCGAGGTGGTGCCCGGACGTTTAATGGCCATTAATTGTCAAAACCGAAGTATTCGATCTTTTTAACACGCAACGCGTCATCATAAGTAATCTCTATAACGCGCAGCTTGTCCTTTTCCGTTTCAGAGTTACGATGATCCTCGACATAGCGGACACGGTTCGGACGCAGCGGATCTTTCATGGCCGGTGAACCGAGCAGGGTTTCGACACGAAAGCGGGAGTCCCCCTCCTGAATGGACCAGACATCCTCGTTTTTCAGAATATTTCCCTGATGAATTTCATAGGTTCTGCAGGCTGTGGTTGAAAGCAGCAGGGTAAGCGCGATAAGCCGGATGATATGTTTCATGCTGCCTCTTGGCCTGCATCTGCCGGACCACGGTGGCCAGCTTCAAGCAGTCGGACATAATCCTCAATGCCCTGCTCAAGCGGCCATGATGGTTCCCAATCCATGATGGCCTTGCTCTCCGTCAGATCCGCCTCGGTATGCATCTGGTAGAAGGTGAAGGGGTTATCAATATATTCAACATCAAAGGTTGTGCCAAGCTGTTTGCCCAGGTTTTCGACGATGTCGTTAAAGGTGCGCGCTCTGCCTGAACCGACGTTGCAGATACCGGAGCGGGGTGCTTCAAGCGCTGCCAGGTTGGCATCAATGACATCGCGGATATAGACAAAATCGCGCATCTGTTCGCCATGTTTGAACAGGCGGAGCGGTTCACCGGCCCTTGCCTTTTGGTACAGCTGCAGAATCATGGATGCTGTTTTGTTGCCTTCGCGCTCGTTCTTGTGATGTTCGCCGGGGCCATACACATTGAAATAGCGCAGGCCGACAATTGGTGCTGAACTTTTGCCATACCAGCGTGCAGCCACACGGTCCATGGCGAGCTTGGAGAAGCCATAGATATTTTCAGGCTCTTCACCACTGCCGATCCTGTTCGGTGCCGGAGAGTTGCCATAGGTGCCTGCCGATGAGGCATAAACCACCCGCGTGCCGGATGCTGTTGCCGCCTTCAGAATGTCGGCGAAGGCGTTGGTGTTCACTTCCACCATCAGGCGCTGATCCATCACTGTTGTATCGGTAATGGCGGCCTGATGCATGACAGCCGAGAATTCACCTGCGGCAATTTCATCCATCAGGTCGAAATCATCACACTCCAGCGCACGCACTTCACAATCGACATGGATCAGGTTGCGCCAGTCGCCGGATGAGAAATCATCGGCAACCACCACCTCGGTGTTCGGCCGACGGCTCAGCGTTGCTGCCAGATTGGAGCCGATAAATCCGGCGCCGCCAGTAATCAAAATTCGATCAGTCATCAGAGTATAAGTCCTGTATTAGATATTTGAGCCTTTCCATTGCAGTTGCAGGTCAGCCAGTGCGCGAACCGTGGCATCGTTGCACAGAGGATAGCCCGAGCGTTCATTGATAAGAGTCATCATTTCATCAGCAGGGCGTGTTTTAACCTGTTCAACATCCAGTCCGACTTCGGCCATCAGGCGTGCAATCCAGCTGCCGATGCCGGGGAGCTCTGCAATCTGGACAATGCGGATCAGTTCATCGGCCCGTTCAACCGTGATTTGCCCGCCACTGGCCTGTGACAACTCTTCCGCATCGGTTTCACCCAGGTCTTTAAGCGGACGGCAGAGAAGCTTGAGAATGACCCACTCGCTTTCAGTGATAAACTCCTTGTCCTTGTGTAGGGGAAATGCACCCGGCAGGGCCTGTATATTATTCATGCATTATCCTGATAGGCCGTTGCACCGGCAATATAGGCACCTTTAAGCGCCCATTTCCTGATTTTGGCATTGATACGGATGGAGCCGGTAAGATTGGCACGGCGAAGCTGCGCACCGGTCAGATCGGCATCACTTAAATTTGCATTGGAGAGATCAGCACCATAAAGGTAGGCACCACGCAAATCAGCACCTTTCAGATTGGCTCCTGAAAGGTCTGCGCCGGCAAGACGTGCGCCCGAGAGATCCAGGCCGGCAAGATTGTAGCCGGCAAGATTGTAGCCACCAAGATTCTGGGCGTTGCCAATCTTCTGAAGCAGATTGTCAATCGGCAGTTCCATGGTTGCACCGTCCAGATTGGCACCGTCCAGATTGGCGTCTTTCAGGTTAGCAGCACCCAATTGAGCGCCGCTTAAGTTGGCTCCACTCAGGTTGCATCCCGACAGGTTGGCACCGGTCAGGTCAACGCCGGACAGATCCATACCGGACAGGTCCATACCGGACAGGTTGGCACGCACCAGCGATTCACCTTGGGCGATCCTGTTTTTCAACTCTTCAGCAGCATTCATGATTCTCTCCTCGGAGGTGGATAGTACGATTCTTGGCAATCGGTTCAATATGTTTCTATGCTTGCGGCAGCATGTTTAAATCTTTTTGGTAAGAAGTCGCTGTGAGTGCCGACATACATGCACGTTATATTCTGCTTTTATGTTAAAGCAGGATCAATGCAGTTCATATTGAGGGTATTTCATGCATGCGACACTACCTCTACTGAAAGAGAGCAATTTTCCGGCAATTTCACGTGCCGGCGTGGATACATTACAGGTTAACCTCGGCTATCTCTGCAATCAGACCTGCGTGCATTGCCATGTGGATGCCGGGCCCAGGCGTACCGAAATCATGGATCGTGACACCATTGATCTGCTGATTGACTTTATGGGGCAGAGTAACATCAACACCCTTGATCTAACCGGTGGCGCACCGGAAATGAATCCTCATTTCCGTGATCTGGTGTCAACGGCTGCAGCCATGGGTTTGCATGTGATTGACCGTTGTAACTTAACGATTATCGAGGAGTCCGGCTATGAGGGACTGGCCGATTTTCTTGCCACTCACAAGGTTGAGGTGGTGGCATCGTTGCCCTGTTATCTGGAAAGCAATGTCGATGCCCAGCGCGGTAAGGGCGTGTTTGACGCCAGCATTACGGCACTTAAACGTCTGAATGCGCTGGGCTATGGGAAACCGGGCTCGGATCTGGAGCTGAATCTGGTTTACAATCCGCAGGGTGCAACGTTGCCGCCTGACCAGTATGAGCTGGAAGCCGCCTATAAAAAGGAGCTTGGAGCGCGTTTCGGCATCGAATTCAACAACCTGTTTACTATCACCAATATGCCCATCAAACGCTTTGGAAGCTGGCTGATTTCAAAGGATAAGTTCAAGAGCTATATGCAGTTGCTCAAAGACAACTACAGCCGTGATAATCTGAATGCAGTCATGTGCCGCTCACTGATCAGTGTTGACTGGCAGGGTTATGTCTATGACTGTGATTTTAATCAGATGCTGGCGCTGCCGTTGATGCTGGAAGGGAAGGCGCGGCCACATTTGAAGGATTTGATGCAGCGTGATCTGCAGGGACTGCCCATTGCGGTGCTGGATCACTGTTATGGCTGTACGGCAGGTCAGGGTTCCAGTTGCGGCGGCGCGCTGGAGGGTTGATGCTTTTCTGCCCGGTGCGGTAAGATGCGTTTTCGCATTGTCTGTAATCAAACTGATAGCGATATGGAGTGAAGAATATGAGCCACACAAAAGCCGATGGAATTCGCCAGCATGTGCGGGAGAGTTATGCCGAGGTGGCCAGGGCCAGCAATGAGGGCAACTGTTGCGGCGTGGAATCCGGTTGCTGTGGTGTTTCCGATGATACGGCAATCAACAGGCTGATCTCCACCCGGCTTGGATACTCCGAAGAGGATATTGCCAGATCACCTGATGGTGCCGATATGGGGCTGGGTTGTGGCAATCCGCGTGCCATTGCCAGCCTGAAACCGGGCGAAGTGGTGATCGATCTTGGCAGTGGTGGCGGCTTTGATGCCTTTCTGGCCGCCCATGAAGTGGGCGAACATGGCCATGTGATCGGTATCGACATGACCCCTGATATGCTCAGCAAGGCACGCCACAATGCGGAGAAGGGCAAGTTTACCAATGTCGAGTTCCGGCTCGGTGAGATTGAGCATATCCCGGTTGCTGACAATACGGCCGATATCATTATCTCCAACTGCGTGATCAATCTCTCACCACACAAGGAGCAGGTATTCTGTGATGCATTCCGTGTACTGAAACCGGGTGGACGCCTGGCCATCTCCGATGTCGTGGCAACGGCTGAAATGCCGGAAGAGATGAAGAATGATCCGGTGCTTCATGCCGGTTGCATGGCTGGCGCTTCATTGATTGATGAGCTTGAGATGATGATGAGTGAAGCCGGTTTTGAAAATATCCGCATTGTTCCCAAAGATGAGTCACGTGAGTTCATTCGTGACTGGGCGCCGGGTCGTGGTGTGGAGGAGTATGTGGTATCCGCCTATATCGAAGCGGTAAAACCGGGCGGGTGTGAGCCCTCATCCGGTTGTTGTTAAATCTGTTTTCAAGGCTCCGGAACAGGACCTGTTAACACTCCCTAATCGGCCCACTTCATCCAGTAGCGGAGCACCTTAACAATCTCCTCGGGCGAACTCCTGTGCCCGATCAGGTTGCCCAGATGGCCGTCGGGGCGGACTATGAAGATATAGGTTGAGTGATTCATCGAATAGTTGCCAAGCTGATTCGGCTTATCCTTTTCATAGGCGATCAGGAACGATTTGGCTGCCGCCTCGACCTGCTCCGGGCTGCCGCTCAGGCCAACAATGTCAGGATGAAAGAAGGCGGTGTACTTGGCCATGACCTCCGGCGTATCCCGCCTGGGATCCAGTGAAACAAACAGCGCCTTCATTTTGGCACGCTCATCTTTACTTAAGAGGTCGATTGCCTGACCAAAATTGACCATGGTCGCCGGGCAGACATCCGGGCAATGGGCATAACCGAAGAAGATCATGCCGACCTTGCCCTTGATATCTGTCAGTTGGAACGGGCCATCGCTGCTCTGCAGCGTGAAGGAGAGATTGAACTCCGGGAACTCGTTTTCAGGAATCTGGTTCAGGCTGAACCAGCCAAAAGCGGTAATGCCCAGTGCGACAATCATACCAATAATCGGAAGTGCAGGGCTGTTCTTGTTCATTGAAATACTCTCTCCGTTGTTCATATAAGGAATGTCTGCGAACCGCGACCGATGTTAACATGAAAAAAATGAGCAGATGAAGCCTTTTTACCCCAGGCGGGCTCAAAATAGAAGTGCAACACTTTACGGAGGTAAAGTGTTGCGATGGGA
>CAZLJF010000049.1:0-11813 GCA_964559845.1 uncultured Zetaproteobacteria bacterium
AACAGGCCCTAATCTGCAGCATGGATGACATCACCCTGCCATATTTCAATTGTTCGGTTTTCAGCAGCTTCCATGATGCTGATTATAGAGGAGATTGCACTTGCAGGCGGGGGGAGGCTCCTACACCATATCGGCCATGAAGAAGAGCTGGGAGAAATGATGCGTTTATTACTGTTCGTGCTGATACTGTTGCCGTTTCCGCTATATGCGTCCGATGATCCGAATGTTCCGCCAAAAGTGGCCGAGAAGATTCGTGGCCAGATTCCTGAACTGCAGATTGATGCGCTGCGCCGCTCGCCCATTACAGGGCTTTATGAGGTGCAGGCCGGGAGCAATATCTATTATGTTGATCGCAGTGGCAGGCACCTGATTATCAATGGACATATTGTTGATACAACAACCAAACAGGATTTGACGGCGCAGCGCATTGAACAGATTAATAAAATTGACTGGTCTGTCCTGCCATTGGACAAGGCGATTGTTTCGGGCGACCCGAAGGGGGTTGAGATGGCCGTTTTTACTGATCCGGATTGCCCCTACTGCCGGAAGCTGGAAGAGAGCCTGAAATCGCTTGCAGGCGTGAAGGTTTACACATTTCTGATGCCGCTTACGCAGCTACATCCGGATGCGGCACGAAAATCCGAGGCGATCTGGTGCGCCAAAGATCGGCATGCGGCACTGATAGAGGTGATGCTGGAGAACAGGCCGATCCAGGGCGGTGGTTGTGCAACCCCGATTAATGAGATCGCCATGCTGGCGGCCAAACTGAATATTCACGGCACGCCGACTATTATTGCCCGTGACGGGCGCAAACACGCCGGGGTCATGCCTGCCGGGCAGTTGAAAGCCTGGCTGACAGCCAGATAATAAAATCCAGTAACAGATTCAGGGGAAGCTATGCGTGAAGAGCGTGAGGCGAATGAACTTCGTCCTGTAACTATTGATACCACATTTAACCGTTATGCCGAGGGTTCGGCCCTGATCAGTTTTGGCCATACACGGGTGTTATGTACAGCCAGCGTGGAGGAGAAGCAGCCGTCGTTTCTGAGGGGAACGGACAGGGGCTGGGTGACAGCCGAATATGGCATGTTGCCAAGGGCAACACATACACGCGGCGGGCGTGAGGCTTCCCGGGGCAAACAGGGAGGGCGTACGGTTGAGATCCAGCGTCTGATCGGTCGCTCTCTGAGGGCTGTGGTTGATCTGGATCTGCTGGGGCCACGCTCCATCAGTCTTGATTGTGATGTGTTGCAGGCCGATGGCGGCACGCGAACCGCAGCCATTACCGGTGCATGGGTGGCGCTGCGCCGTGCCGTCAATACACTGCTGGAAAACGGAACGATTGGGCAGGATCCGGTGATGGGCCAGGTTGCTGCGGTCAGTTGCGGCTTTGTTGATGGCCTGGGGCTGCTTGATTTGCAGTATTCCGAGGATTCACAGGCGCAGATGGATGCCAACTTTGTCATGACGCCCGATGGTGGCGTGATTGAAGTGCAGGCAACCGCCGAAGACAAACCATTGGCCTGGGATCAGTTTATGGTGCTCAAAGAGTTGGCCGATAAAGGCATTGCCGATCTGGCCCGGTTGCAGTTGGAAGCAGTCAACAGATAATCGGGGAAGACTCAGTGAAAATCGTGATTGCCAGCAATAATGCCAAAAAGCGTAAAGAGATTAATGCTATTCTTGATTCACTTGGTATCAGCATCGTTGCCGTGGACGAAACAGTGTTTGTCGATGTCGTAGAGGATGGCGAGAGCTTTGCCGATAATGCCAGAAAAAAGGCAGAGTCTTTCGCATATGCCAATCGTCTGCCTGCATTGGCGGATGACTCCGGCCTTTGTGTCGATGCTCTGGGCGGTGCGCCGGGCGTTTTTTCCAGTCGCTATGCAGGTGCAGATGCTACTGACGCCGATAACAATGCCAAACTGCTGGGAACCATGCGGGGCATTAAGAACAGGGCCGCACATTTTGTCTGTGCGTTGCATCTGGCCTTTCCGGATGAGCGTCCACCTGTAGTCGCACAGGGAGCAGTGGATGGTGTGATCCTTCATGAAGCGGATGGAGATCACGGCTTTGGCTATGACCCCATCTTTTTCTGCACCGAGCTGAACAGGAGCTTTGCCGGCGCAACGGCGGCAGAGAAGGCCAGTGTGTCGCACCGGGGCAGGGCCTTGCGTGCCCTTGCCGAACAGCTTACCGGGAAGATAAGCACCATTGCCTGATTGCTTTGATGCCGCCTGCCGCGCCTGTCCGCGTCTGGCGGGCTTTCTGGATGCGGTGAAGGCAAAGCAGCCGGACTATTTTGCAGCGCCTGTCCCGGCCTTTGGAGATGAGCGTCCACGGCTGTTAATCGTAGGGTTGGCGCCGGGCATGCATGGCGCCAACCGGACCGGACGCCCCTTTACCGGTGATTATGCCGGTATTCTGCTCTATCAGGCACTGTACGACCTGGGCATGTCGACCTCTCCGCTTTCGGAACGGGCGGATGACGGCCTCAGGCTTCATGGGGTGCGCATTACCAATGCCGTGAAGTGTCTGCCGCCGCAAAACAAGCCGGAAACGTCCGAGATCAGACGTTGTAATCCGTTCCTTGCCAGAGAAATCAGTCAGCTTCCCCAAGGTTGCAACCTGTTCGCACTGGGGATGATTGCCCACCAGGCCGTGCTGCGCGCTTATGGGTTGAAGCTGTCATCATTGAAGTTCGCGCATGGTGCAGAGCATCGCTTGCCGGATGGCCGCATGCTTTATGATTCCTACCATTGTTCCCGCTATAACACACAGACCAGGCGGCTGACGCCTGAGATGTTCAGGGGTGTTCTTGCCAGGGCGGCGGAACCGCCGGGTTAGGTGCTTTTCATTATGCTGTCTTCACGTGTTGCCTTGAACCGGCGCATCTGGGTAAAGACCTTGTTCGGGTATTCGCTGCGGCCCAGCGAGCCATTGTAGGCGGCCAATGCCCGTTCCACCTTTTTATAGCGTTTCAGGTAGTGGTGAAGAATGGCGCAACCGTAACGCACGTTGGTCTCGATCTCAAAGAGATTGTCGGTGGGTGTTCCCAACTCTTTTTTCCAGAATGGCATCACCTGCATTAGACCGCGTGCACCGACATTGCTGACAGCAAAATGATCGAACTGTGATTCCACGGCAATGACACCCAGCACCAGTTCGGGAGAGAGTTCAAAACGGACGCTGTAAAGATAGACCCAGCGGGCAATTGCCTCAGCCTCGGCCTTGTCAGGCACCCACCTGCGGATCAGTTGCTGGATATCCTGCACCCATATCTCCTGTTCAAAATCAGGAGCATCGGGAGCCACTACAGGTTTGAACATCTGCCGCAGTTCATCCTTCTCTTCCGGTTTGATATCGAGTGGACCGGTACTTTTTTCGATGATGGTTCTGGCCGTTGTGGTCTGTGCCATATGCTGCCTCTTTTCCGGCGTGCTCATCAGCCAGAAGGGCAGTGAAATGGCAAAACCTGCCACCAGCACGCCGGCCAGCACTCCCTTGGCGGAAGCGCCGATTAAATATTCGGTGATGCGCCTTTTCAGAGGCCGCTCCCGGCAAGCAGCGGCTGCACAGAAGCCACTACGCCATCCAGCGCAACCTCTGCTTTTTCGCCACCGCGCGGGCGGACTTCCACAACACCATGCTCGAGGCCGCGTTCGCCGACGATGACATGCACAGGTAGCCCCATCAGTTCAGCATCCTTGAACTTCACGCCCGGACGTTCCTTGCGCTCATCCCAGAGCACTTCAATGCCCGCATCCAGTAGTTCATGGTAAATCCTTTCCGATGTTTCCAGAGCAGCCTCACTCTTGCCCATGGTGATGATGGCAACCTGAAACGGTGCCAGATGCGCAGGCCATGCAATGCCGTATTCATCATGGCACTGTTCGACAATTGCCGCCATCAGGCGCGATACACCAATGCCATAGCAGCCCATCGTGGCGGTGGTGCGTCTGCCCTCACGGTTCTGAAATTGCACTTGCATAGGTTCAGAGTAGCAGGTTCCGAGGGCGAAAACATGGCCCACTTCGATACCGCGGGAGAGCTCAATGGCAGCGCCGCATTTCGGACAACTATCACCAGCCCGTGTTTCACGCAGATCGGCAAACTCTATCCCGTTCAGGTCGCGGGCAATATCCAGGCCGTTTACATGGCTGTCCGCCTTGTTGGCGCCGGCTACAAGGCCTGTGGCATCGCGTAGCGTTTCATCGACAATAACACGGCATGTGAGGTTTTGCGGGCCAACAAATCCGCTGACGCCGCCTGCTGCAATGATCTCTTCATCACTTGCCATCTCCACGCTATCGGCATCGGCAGCACGGGCGAGCTTGATCTCCTGTAGCTGATCATCACCGCGAACACATGCCGCCACAATCTTGCCGTCATTTGGGCCGCCGGTAATGCGATAAACCAGTGTTTTCACGAGCTGTGCGATATCTGTTTTGAGGAATGCAGCCACATCTTCGGCTGAAGTTACATTGGGTGTGGCGATCTCTTCCATTTCAGCCGGAGTGCCAGCTGGAATGTCGCGTCCGGATTCCGCCAACTCGACATTGGCGGCGTAGTCGCAACCTGAGCAGTGGGCGATCAGATCTTCACCCGATTCGGCCAATACGTGGAACTCGTGGCTCGCACTGCCGCCAATGGAGCCGGTATCAGCCTCTACAGGGCGGAACTTAAGCCCCAGACGCGTGAAGATACGTTTGTAGGCTTCAAACATATTCTCATATTCACGATGCAGACACTCCTCATCGGCATGGAAGGAGTAGGCATCTTTCATGACAAATTCGCGGCCGCGCATCAGGCCAAAACGCGGGCGAATTTCGTCGCGGAACTTGGACTGAATCTGGTAAAGGTTCATCGGCAGCTGTTTGTAGGAGCGGAGTTCACGGGATACCAGATCACAGATTACCTCCTCATGTGTCGGGCCAAGGCAGGATTCGTGATTATGGCGGTCGGTAAAGCGCAGCAGTTCCGGGCCATATTTCTCCCAGCGGTTCGATTTTTCCCACAGTTCACCCGGCTGCACCATCGGCATCAAGAGCTCCTGGGCGCCTGCCCGGTTCATCTCTTCCCGTACCACCTGTTCGATCTTGCGCAGTACACGCAGCCCCATCGGCAGAAAATCGTACACGCCGGAAGTTACACGGCGGATATAACCGGCTCTTAATAGAAGCTTGTGTGAGATAACCTCGGCATCAGCCGGATCATCACGGAGAGTGGGGGCAAGAAATCGTGAATATCGCATGGCCCGGAAGCATAGCGGTGATGGCAGAAGTGAGGTAGTGGTAAGTTGATGCTAACAGCTGGAATAAGGGGCGATTGGCGAGATTCCGGTCTATGTTTTTTACTGTCCGGCTGCATGTGATTGTTATGCGATTTACCTTCATTTGACTGGATACCGGATGAGCGTGTTCATTTTTGATGGTTCGGTTTTTCGAGGGTCTGAGAGATAGATTTTATGGTGCAGTCCATTTACGACAAGTCGTTTTCAACCATAAACTCCATCAGTGTACGGATTGTTTTGGATTCAGTGGAATATAGTCAATCTTCGCGGACGAGGCGGAAGCCGATGTAGGGCAACCGGTTTACCGGCGCGAAGAAGCGGCGGTCTGCCGAGCGCATGCCCTTGGCATAGAAGGACCATGCGCCGCCGCGTACCGAACGCTTTTCGTTTGATTTTGCATCGGATACACATGTCTGTTCACTGCCGTCATAATCTTCCGAATAGACCGAACATGTCCATTCCCAGACATTGCCATGCATATCGTACAGGCCCCACGGGTTCGGTTTCTTTTCGCCGACAGGATGGGTCTGCTGATGGGCGTTCTCTCCATACCAGGCATATTCATCCATCAATGCTTTTTGTGTATCCGTATTGGCTTTGCCGGCATCCAGCAAAATCTTGAAAAAGGAGTGGTTATCCATGCCACCGATATGATTGCCGAACGAGAACGCGGTCGTTGTACCTGCACGCGCTGCATATTCCCATTCTGCCTCGGTCGGCAGGCGATAGGTATGACCAGTCTGCTTGCTTAGCCATTCGGCAAACTCATGGGCATAGAACCATTTGACATAGATGACCGGGCGCTTGCCGCGCCCCCAGTTGCTAAGGTCATTGGCCTTGGGCCGGTGGGCTGCCCTGGTAAATGCATCGTACTGATCAAAGGTCACCTCGTACTGTCCCATCCAGAAACCTTTTTTGATTTCGACTTCATGCTGGCGTTCGTCATCATAGCGATCAACCTCGGTTTCAGGGCTGCCCATGATGAATTTGCCGGGCTCGATATAGACAAATGACATATTTACCAGCGGTTCAACGAAGATATCGCCTTGTTTCGGTGCAGGTGTATCCTCTGCAGCCGCAAACCACGGCAGTAGCAATGCGGTACAAAGTGCAAGAGTCAGGCGGAATGGATGTTTACGTAGCATGATAACCTCTGGGTCGGGATATGCGGAAATACTTATTTCCAGGGGATGCGAACGCGTTCAAAGATGTCAAGGATGTGATGATGCCCCAATATCAGATGATAAATCACCATGGATACATGGCATAACAGGAATGCCCATATCAATACGCCAAAGAATGAATGCATATCGAGGAAGAGCATCATATCCAGAGTCATGCTGCCATCTGAACGCACACCGTTCATCACATATGCACCTGTCATTCCCATGCATATCAGCAGGGTAAAACCAAGGCCGTGCATGGCGCCTGCCAGTGCTCCCTGTTTTTCAGGCCGTGAAAGAGTGCCCTTGAAAATGCGGGGCAATTCCTCTTTTGCGGATTTTACAAATGCAGCACGCCCCTGTTTGGAAAACCACGGAATCAGACGCTGCCACTGTCCGGGCTCGGCAAAGCGGATCGCGGCGTAGAGACTGGCCACCAGAAAAGCCAGCCAACCGAAAAAGATGATATGCCACGAAAACATGACATAGGACCAGCTTACAATCTTGCCGGGTTCGGGTACCTCCATAAAGAGTCCGCTGAACAGCTGGTATGCCACGGTAAGAATCATCAAACTATGCAATACCCGTGTTATTGTATTGATACGCATGGTAGCTCCACAAATGAAAAATAGGCGCGAAGTATTAAACTTCTAATTTATATTATCAACCACTAATATACTATTGGTATTATGCCATGCCGTCCCCGATTAGCCGTTTGAGCAGGCGCTGATGGATATCGTCAAAGTCACCGTTGGAGAGTATCAGCACATCGTCACCGCTTTGGGTATGAGTGGCAAGGTGTTCAATGATAGCGCCAACAGTTGGTAGCACTTGCGCATGTCTGCCTATGTTCTGGCAGAGGGTTTCTGTATCCAGTACCTCATCAATCTGTAGATTGCGATCTGATGCAGGCGTAAAAATCACCTGGTCGGCACCATCAAAACATTGCGGCAGCCGGTCCTGATGAATGCGCGTGCGCATGGTGTTGGAACGAGGTTCGACCACGACCCAGAGTCTGCCGCCCGATTGCATGGCCGCTTTGGCCGCAGATACAACGCTCCGGATCGCTGTCGGGTGATGGGCGAAGTCATCGAATATGCGGATGCCATCAGCCTCGCCCACCAGTGTCATGCGGCGGCGAATGCCTGCAAACGATTCAAAGGCGGCCTGGATGGTATCAGGCGAGATGCCAAGCAGTGTGGCTGCAGCAGCCACGGCACAGGCATTGGCGACATTATGAACGCCGATCATCTTCCACCTGGCTTCAATGACATGGTTGCCGTTGTGGTAGAGGCTGAAGGCCGAGCCGTCATTGCTGGTTGCCTGCCACTGCCATACAGCGGTCTCATGTCCATGTTGTGCAAATGTGGTCACAGGTGTCCAGCACCCCTGTTCAAGAACATCGGGGATATTCGGATCATCGGCATTGGCGATAATATTGCCATCGGCAGGCAGCGTGCGAAGCAGGTGTGAAAACTGCTGCTTGATCGCATCAAGATCAGGGAAGATATCGGCATGATCATATTCCAGGTTGTTTAGAATCACTGTTCTGGCATGGTAGTGGAGGAACTTGGATCGCTTGTCGAAAAAAGCAGTATCGTATTCATCGCCTTCAAGTACGAAGTGCTTGCCGTTGCCGAGCTTTGCACCGCCATTAAAGTTTTCCGGTATGCCGCCGATCAGGAAACCGGGCGATTTGCCGGCAACTTCCAGCAGGTGTGCCATGATTGATGCTGTGGTGGTTTTGCCATGTGTGCCGGCAACCACCACAGCATGCTGCCCAGGTAAAATATGATTGCCGACAAATTCCGGGCCGGAACAATAGGCAAGTCCCCGGTTCAGAATGGCCTCCACCTCGACATTGCCACGACTAATGGCATTGCCGATGATGCACAGCCCAGGCGCAGGATGCAGATTGGATTCGCTGAATGGCTGAACCGGGATGGAGAGAGAAGTCAGATAGTCGGACATCGGCGGATAGATGCCGGAATCGGAGCCGGTGACAAAATAACCCTTTTCTTTTGCAAGGCTGGCAATGGCTGCCATGGCAGTTCCGCAGATGCCGAGAATATGGAGATGCTCTTTTTCTTTCATTATTGCATGCGATGATATGCAGCTTTTTCAGTAAAGCAAAAAGAGCATCATGAAAAAGTCATATTGCCCCTAAAGTTGGACTCTTTGTATCCGATGAATATAAGTGCAGGAAAATCTTCGGGGTTTGTTACCGGTTTTTTCAGCTTATTATTAAAGGAGATATCTGTGGCACTTACGGTTCATCCAACTGACGGGTTCATCAATCGGCTGCTTCAGCAGACGGCCCGTTCTGCGCTCCAGACGGAGCGGAACAAGGAGGGTGATTTGGGTGGCAGGGATCAGGTCTCAATTTCCTCACAGGCACGCCAGGCGTCAACCGCGTCATCTCCGGACACACGGCTGGAGTCCAAGCTTCTGCAGATGTATAATCAGAACGGCGTAAGTTCTTCCTAGCAGTCTGTAAAAATGACGCTTCCATGGCGATATCGCAAGCTGTGAGCATCCCTGGACGGGGTGTGCTTAATTTTCCCCGCTGAAGCAGTAGCGGTTTTTGCCATGCTTTTTGGCATGGTACATCGCATTATCTGCCGCTGTAATCAGTGCGTCTTTCCGGGTGCTGTTGTCCGGATAGATTGAGACGCCAATGCTGACACTGATCCGGTTGTCAGGCCCCATTTTCTCATATGGTTCAAAGATCACTTTCAGAAGCTTGTCCGCAACCCGCGAGATATCAGCATGTGAAGCCACCTCATTCAGGACAATGGTGAATTCATCCCCCCCCATTCTGGCGACGGTATCCATTTCACGAACACTTCGTTGCATCCGCTGCGCAGCTTCAGCCAGCACCTCATCCCCGGCTTTGTGGCCCAGGGTGTCATTGATTGCCTTAAAGCCATCAAGATCGAGATAAAGGATGGCAAACTTCCGCTTATGGCGTTTTGCCTGTGCAATCGCCTGATTCAGGCGATCATGAAACAAGGCGCGGTTGGCCAGTCCTGTCAATGGATCAAAATGGGCCATCTGCAGCAGCTTCTCCTCAAACTGTTTCCGTTCAGTAATGTCATACATCACGCCCTGCAGATAGAGGGCCTGATCATTGTCCCGAACTACGGCAGCAGCATCCTTGAACCATAGCTCCTCCCCGTTTTTCCTGGAGATACGATACTCCGAGTGGAAGGGCTCACCTGTTGTATAGCTGTGGCGAACTTCTGTGAGAACGCGCTCACGATCTTCCGCGTGAATTTGCTGCTGCCACATTTCAGCCCTGGAGAGAAAGTCATCCTGTGAATAGCCCAGGATCGATTCGATCTGGGGGCTGACAAAAAGGATTCTGCTTCGATCCAGTGTGGCGATATAGGTAATGGCAGGGATCTGCTCCACGAGTGTCCGGTAGGTGGCAACCGATTTCTGAAGATCTTCTTCAACGCGCCGGTATTCAGATATCTGAATCGCATTATTAATGGCGATGGATGTGATGGATGCCAGCCGCTCAAGTAGCGTCTGTTCACCCTCTGTAAAACCGCCGTCCTTCTTGTTGAACAGAAGCAGACAGCCTATCAGTCCGTCCTGTTTACCATAGATGGGGATGGCGATCAGCTGGCGCACGCCGCCAAGTTCCGCATCAATCTCAGGGTTAATCCGGGGCTCCATGGAGGGGTCATTGCTCAGGTAGGAGCGTCCATATTTGATGAGATGCCCAATCACACCGTTGCCGACATCAAAGCGGTGTTTCAGGCTTGTCCATTTACCATTGCTGAAACATTCTGAAAAGGCCATCTGCCCATCAAGCAGCAGGCCTGTTGCCCCGACCTCGGCAGCAACCAGATCAAGTGCGGAGTAAACGGTAGCACGCATGATGGAGGGGATTTCAAGGAACTCATGAATCCGGTTGCAGGCCCTGGTAAACAGTTCGGACTGCTGTTCCTGAGGTGGCTCAAGCTCTATATCCATGCATATCCTCCTCTTGTGGTTATCCGACAGCAGATCGTATGCGATAGGCTGTATTATTGCCAGTTGCATGGCATGCTTTCTACAAAGGGGAGCGGGAGCAAAAAACGTGCCTGTTTGGGAAAAGGATACTTCATGGCATGCTTCAGGCATGGAAACGCATCTGTTGCCTGCTGTGGAGTTGCAAACCGGGCCTGAGCCATCGGCCACAGTTATCTGGCTGCATGGCCTGGGTGCGGATGGCCATGATTTTGAACCGGTTGTTCCCGAACTGGGACTGCCGGCTCATCTGCATGTCCGTTTTGTTTTTCCGCATGCGCCATCCATGCCGGTCTCAATCAATGGCGGTTACATCATGCCGGCGTGGTATGACATTAAACATAGTGATATTGGCTATGAACAGGATGAAGCGGGTATACGGGAATCAGCCAGATCAATTCAGCTGCTGATCGACCGGGAGGAGATGCGCGGCATTGCATCAAAGCGAATTATTCTGGCCGGCTTCTCACAGGGTGGCGCCATGGCGTTGCATCTGGGGATGCGGCAGGAAGAGGCGCTGGCAGGTATTCTGGCGCTTTCATGTTATCTGCCGTTGGCAGAGACCATTGAAAAGGAGATGTGTCGGGAAACATTGAGTACTCCCATTTTCATGGCGCATGGTGTGGAAGACCCGATTGTTCCTTTTGCTCTTGGAGACAGTTCCCGTCGCAAGCTGGAGTCGTTCGGTTATTCGGTGCAGTGGCACAGCTATCCGATGCAGCACTCCGTTTGCCATGAGGAGATCATCAGGATTGGCCAGTGGATCTCCTCTGTTTTACAGTAGTACTATAACGCCTGATTTTTCTTTGCTTTCTTTGCCGAAGCTTCATGCTGAAGTGCCATTGCCTGCCTTTCCTTGTCTGATGTATTTCGGGGTTACGCTGCTTTTGCTGATTCTTGGTCGATGTAGGAGCTGAAGTCAGGATGGCGTCTGTAATGGTTCCCTGTCGCAGCAGATATTCCTGCTTTGCCAGATACGAGTTGATCTTTTCAAGAAAAACTCACGACGTGTCTTGTGACGCTTATTCTCATATTTCACCTCGGCAAAGCTCAATTGACTTATTATCACTTCCATCATCTGACAGATCAAAATGACAATAAACCAAACAGATTTCTCAGAGTATCCCAAAAGAGTCTGCTGAGTTTTTCCACACTCAATCTGATTAACGGGGAAGACCGTGGTTACAGGTGTTAAACAGGGGGTGAGGTGATCATGTGATACAAATTTGCGCCTTGGATTTTTATTCTCTAGATTTAAAAGTATGAAACAGCAGGATAATAAAAGGCGGGCTCAAAATAGAAGTGCAACACTTTACGGAGGTAAAGTGTTGCGATGG
>CAZLJF010000050.1:0-11622 GCA_964559845.1 uncultured Zetaproteobacteria bacterium
TAGAGGTCACAGGGAGGCAATAGCCCCTGCAATCCGGTTGACTGCATCCTCCAGTGTCTCCTGCGAGACCGCATAGGAGAGGCGCACCTGGCCGGGCGAACCAAAGGCCGTTCCGGGCACCAGTGCCACACCGGCCGCATCCAGCAGCCACTCACAGATAACGACATCATCAATCAGTTTCGTGCCATCGGGCGCAGTTTTACCAATCCAGCCGGTGACAGAGGGGAATACGTAAAATGCACCATCCGGCGTGATGCAGTCCATGCCGGGGATGTTGTTCAGGGCATCCACCAGCCATGTGCGGCGTGTTTCATAGGTGCGAACCATCTCATCAAGCTCATCGGTCGGACCGGTCAGTGCTGCCAGCGCGGCCTTTTGGGAAATTGAAGAGGGATTTGAGGTGCTCTGCCCCTGTATCTTGCTCATCGCCCTGATCAGTTCGCGCGGGCCTGCACAGAAGCCGATGCGCCAGCCGGTCATGCAGTGAGCCTTGGATGTGCCGTTGAGTGTGATGGTACGCTCTTTCAGGTCGGGATTGACCTGGGCAAAGGTGGCGAATTTCCTGCCATCAAAGAGAATCTTCTCATACATGTCATCGGTAGCAACAGCCACATGCGGATGTTTGCGGATCACTTCACCAAGGGCTTCCAGATCACCGGCCGAGTAGGCCATACCGGTCGGGTTGGATGGCGAGTTGATGAACAGCAGCCTTGTTTTCGAGGTGATGGCGGCTTCCAGCTGTTCGGCAGTCAGCTTGAAGTCGGCATCGGCTGTCGCCTCAACGATGACAGGCTCGCCTTCAGCCAGCAGTACCATGTCCGGATAGGAGACCCAGTAGGGAGCCGGGATGATGACTTCATCACCGGGATTGATCATCGCCTGTAGCAGGTTGTAGATGCACTGTTTGCCGCCGCTGGAGACCAGAATATCTTCCGCTTCGTAATCCAGACCGTTGTCCTTTTTGAACTTCTCGGCAATTGCCTGGCGAAGCTCCGGGATGCCCGGAACAGCGGTATAACGGGTGAAACCGGATCTTATCGCCTCGATTCCTGCCTCACGGGCCGCCTTGGGCGTTTCAAAATCGGGTTCGCCCACCGACAACGAGATAATATTTTTACCACTGGCCCGCAGTTCCGCAGCCTTGGCGGTGATGGCGAGCGTGGCGGATGGTTTCACTTTCTGGATACGTTCGGATAGCTGAATCATGGCCTGATGATGCCAGATGGTTCATTGATCCGCAAAAAGATTCCTGTCTTCTGCTTGTGATGTTTCAGAAAAAATGAGCTGGTTCTGATCTTCTTTGCTTGTCCACAAAATGGCAGGAGTTGTTCGGATGGTTGCAGGCCACCGAAGGGCGAGGGCAGGAGGCTCCGAGGCCGTATTTAAATAACTTCTTTAGCTGTTTTTAATGTTCTACACGCTATGATGCCGCACCATATGGCAGGAAACAGTATCAGCGAAGGCAAGGAGCCGCCCTTTGACCGATAATATCCGTGAAATTCCTTACAATTACACATCCTATTCGGATCGTGAAATCGTCAAACGTTTTTTGGGCGAAGAGGTCTGGGATGATCTGAATGTCTTGCGCGGGCAGCGTCGTACGGGGCGTTCAGCACGCATGCTGTTTGAAATTCTGGGTGATGCCTGGGTGATTGAGCGCAATGTTTTTCTTAAAAACGACCTGTTGAAACATCCCAAGCGCCTGAAACAGATGCGCCGCCGCCACCAGGAGAGATTGCAGCGCATTGCCAGCGGGGCGGTTGATAATCCACGAGCGCAGAAGGTGGCAGCATGCACTGAGCGCATGCTGGATGATTTTTATGCCTGGTTCGAGGAAGAGCCAAAGAAACGCCGCAAGGCCAGGCGTGCACTGGCCAGACATACCCATCCGAACAATATCCATTTTGATGCCTATACGTTAACGCACCATGCCACCGATGCTACAGACTGGCGTTCGCATGCGCCCTTTTGTGTCGTAACTCCCGATTCACCCGATGAAATTCCCGGTCTTGTCCGCACCATTGCCAAACTGGGACTGGTTGTGATTCCGCGCGGTGGCGGCACCGGCCTGTGCGGGGGTTCCGTGCCGCTCTCCAACAATGCCGTGATGATAAATGTCGAGAAATTCGATCACATTGGCCCGATAGAGAGACAACATATTGGTGAGAAGGGTGAAGTACCGACTATTACGGCACAGGCAGGTGCAGTGACCGGCAAGGTGATGGAGGCATCCCGGCCTCATATTTTTGCCACCGATCCAACCAGCCTGTGGGCATGCACCATTGGCGGCAATGTGGCCTCCAATGCGGGCGGTAAGCATGCGCTGATCTGGGGAACATGCGCTGATAACCTGTTAAGCTGGAAGATGGTGACAGCCGATGGCAACTGGCTGAAGGTGGAACGTCTGAATCACAATATGGGCAAGCTGCATGATGAGGATGAGGTTGCCTTTAAGCTGACGCGCACATCCGGTGTGGATGGTACCCTGATTTCCGAAGAAGTGCTGAATCTGAAAGGTTCGATTTTCCGGCGTCAGGGCCTTGGCAAGGATGTGACACGCAAGGCAATGGGCGGTCTGCCGGGCATTCAGAAAGAGGGCACGGACGGCTTTATTACTGAGGCAACCTTTGTGTTGCATCGCCCCTTTGAAGTGACACGCACGGTATGCTGTGAGTTTTTCGGTCAGAAACTGGATGATGCCACGCAGGCTCTGGTGGAGATCAAGAGTCATATCGATGCGATGGACGATGTGTTTCTCGAAGGCTTTGAACATTTTGATGAGAAATATGTCAAAGCGATCAATTATGTGAGCAAGTCCACCCGTCGCGAGCGTCCACGCGTGGTGCTTCTGATTGATGTTTCCGGTGATGATGATGAGGCTGTTGCCAGGGCTGGTGCCGATATTTGCCGTATAGTGTCAGAGGGCAATGGCGAAGGCTTTGTAGCGGTCTCCAAAGAGGATCGCGGGCGATTCTGGGGCGATCGCGGGCGTATGGCGGCCATTGCCAAGCATACCCGTGCCTTCAAGATGAATGAGGATGTGGTGATTCCGCTGCCGCGTCTGTCCGAATACAATGATTATGTTGAGCATCTGAATATTGAGAACTCGATAGCCAATAAACTTGAGATTGTCGATGCCATCGGTGATTACCTGAGCCAGACTCGTGAACGACTGGATTCAGACAATCACCTGGTGCGTGAAGAGCTGAATCTTGAGGATGATGTCTACCTGGCCGAAAAGCTCGAGCAATGCCTGCAGGTCGTGGAGACGGCCCGGCACAACTGGCAGCGGCTGCTTAAAGGCCTGAATGAACCGGCCAGGGATGTCGCTGAATTACTTGAAGGGGTGCAATACAAACGTACGGAATCACTGTTTCACCTGATTCAACGTGGAGAGCTGCGTATCTCGTATCGCAAAGAGGTGGAGGCGCCGATTCTGGATCGGTTGCGTGGCAATGAGACCCTGATCACAAACATCAGGGATATTCATCAGCGTGTGCTATCCGGCCGCGTGGTGGTGGCCACCCACATGCATGCCGGTGATGGCAATGTGCATACCAATATTCCGGTCAATTCCAATGATTACGTGATGATGCGCAAGGCGCATCATGTTGTGGAAAAGGTGATGGCCAAGGCCGAAGAGCTGGGCGGTGTGATTTCCGGTGAGCACGGTATCGGCATTACCAAGCTGGTGTATCTGAACGAAGAGGTTCTGAATGAAACAGCGGCATATCTCAGGCAGGCCGATCCTGATGACCTGTTTAACCGCGGCAAGCTGCAGCCGGGACTGGATTTAAGCCTGACCTATACGCCAAGTTTCAATTTGCTGGAGCATGAAGCCGTCATCATGGAGGCGGCTGATCTGACGGAGCTCTCCGAAGAGATTTCGCCCTGCCTGCGTTGCGGCAAATGCAAGCCGGTGTGCAACACCCATTTTCCGCGAGCCAATATGTTGTATTCGCCGCGTAACAAGATTCAGGCATCCGGCGCCATTATCGAAGCCTTCCTGTATGAATCGCAGACAGGTAGCGGCATCTCTTTTGAACAGTTTGACGGTCTGCATGATGTGGCCGATCACTGTACGATTTGTCACAAGTGCGAGTCGCCATGTCCGGTGAATATCGATTTCGGTCATGTTACTGAAAAGATGCGCGCCCTGCTCAAGGATAAGGGGCAGGCACGCCTTAATCTTGGCTCCAAACTATCGATGGCATTTCTGGTGATGAAAAATCCCGATGCAGTCCGCATCATGCGGGAAGTAGTGATTCGCTGGGGTTATACGGGACACCGCCTGCTACATGCCGTGGCCAGAAAGCTGGGCGTGGTGAAGCCAATCCCGGCCGCCAAACGTAATCTTGAAGGGGTGCAGGCGCAGCTTATTAACTTTGTCGAGCGCCCTTTGCCGAACTTGCCACTGATGACAACGCGCCAGCAGTTGGGCATTGAATCCCGCGATAAAAACATGATTCCGATTCTGCGTGATCCGAAAAAGGCCAATGGCCGGGCTGTGTTCTATTTTCCCGGCTGTGGCTCCGAGCGCCTGTTCTCGCAGGTTGGCCTGGCAACACAGGCCATGCTGTTTGATCTGGGGCTGAATGTGGTGCTGCCACCGGAATATCTGTGCTGCGGTTATCCCAGTACGGCATCGGGTGACCATAAGACGGGCGATAGAATCACCTATGAAAACAGGGTGCTGTTCCACCGTTTGAAAAATGCCCTCTCCTACCTTGATTTTGAGGCGGTCATCGTATCCTGCGGCACATGTTATGATCAGCTGACCCGCTATCAGTTGCAGGAGGTATTCCCGGATGCGCCGCTGATTGACATTCACGAATATCTGATGACACAGGATGTGAAGACCGATGGCATTGATGGCGTGCAGTATATGTATCACGAACCATGCCATACGCCGCTGAAGCGGCACGGTTCTGAAGCAGCGATTGAATCGCTGCTCAGCAAGACCTCTGTTGAGTCCTCTCAGTGCTGCGGCGAGGCCGGTACGCTGGCTGTCGCCAAGCCTGCGATTGCGGGCAAGATTCGGGCCCGGAAAGAGGAAGAGATGGCTAAAGCGAGCCGGAAGCTGGCCGAGCAGGGGGAAGGCGCGCAGAAGATTCTTACCTCGTGCCCATCATGCCTGCAGGGCTTGAGTCGTCTGGAAGGTGAGAGTGACGTCACGGCTGATTACATCGTGGTTGAGCTTACCCGCCAGTTGAAAGGAGAAAACTGGCAGCGTGATTTTGTTAGGCAGGTGAAGAACGGAGGCATTGAGCGGGTGCTGATGTAGCAGCAGCCGGTTGCCACAATGATGATTCGTCGCCTGTTTCCAGATCCCGTTAGCCAAATGCCGCTGGAAGGTCTCTACCTGGGGCTGAACCTGCACCGTGAAGCAGTTGAGGGTGACCTGCTGATCTATTCGAACTATATCGCCACTGTTGATGGCCGTATTTCACACTACAATCCTGTTACCGGTGACTATGAAGTACCGGATTCGCTGGCGAATAAACGGGACTGGCGGCTCTATCAGGAGCTGGCAGCCCAGAGCGATATCCTGATCACCTCTGCCCGCTATTTCCGGCAGCTATCATCGGGCAGGGCGCAGGATATATTGCCCGTCGGGCATCACTATCCCGATCTGCTGGCCTGGCGGGAGGAGCGGGGACTCAAAAAACAGCCTGCGGTTGCTGTTTTGAGCCGCTCGCTGGATATACCTCCCGCAGCCATTGAGCAACTGGCGGACAGGGATATCTACCTGTTTACATCCTCCGCCGCCTCTGCGGACAAAAAAAGGCAGTTTGAAGCATGGGGTATCAGGGTGGTCGTTGCGGGCGAAACGGCTGTTGAGGGCGCGCATCTGAAAACAGAACTTATCAATTTCGGTTTCAGAAGTGCATGCATGATTGCAGGGCCACAAGTGCACCGCACACTGATTGCAGCAGGCGTACTGGATCAGATGTTTTTGACGACTCGTTTTATGCTCTTGGGTGGTGAGAAATTCCACAGTCTGTGTGAAGGAGAACTGCCCGAGTCGCAAGAGATGCAGCTGCAGTCACTCTATATGGATGGGAAAGGCAATCAGTCATTTAGCCACTATAGATTGATTGCAGAAGGAGAGAGAACATGAGTCAGGTTGAGATGTTCGGCATTCCGAATTGCGATACGGTCAGAAAGGCGCGCAGATGGCTGGATGCACATGGGATTGATTACCAGTTTCACGATTATAAAAAAGAAGGGGTGGATGAAGCTCTGTTGCGCCAATGGTGTAAGAGCGCAGGCTGGGAAGTGTTGTTGAACAGACGTGGAACCACCTGGCGTAAACTTGCCGATGATGTGAAGGAGGGGGTGGATGAAGCAGGAGCGATCCGGCTGATGCTGGAAAACCCTTCGATGATCAAGCGTCCTGTAGTGGTTAACGATGGAAGTGTGACCGTCGGATTTTCTGTCGATGTTTATCAGGAGATCTTCAGATAATGCCGCATCACCACGAAAAACACTTTATTGATGGTCCGGCAGGGAGGTTGCAGGCCATTTACCAGAGCGGAGAGCCCGGCAGGGCTGCCGTTGTGATCTGCCATCCACATCCCCTGTTTGGCGGCACGATGCGCAACAAGGTGGTTTACTGGATGGCACGCGCCTTTGAGGATTTGGGGCACCCTGTCCTGCGCTTTAATTTCCGCGGTGTTGAGCAGAGTGAAGGGAGTTGGGATGAAGGGGTAGGAGAGGCGGATGATGCCGCCGCGGCCCTGGAGTGGTTGCATGAGCAGCACCCGGATGCACCGTTGTGGCTTGCCGGTTTCTCTTTCGGTTGTTATGCGGGTCTGACCGCTGCCAGTCGGGATGCCCGGGTGGCGCGTATGTTTGCGGTAGCGCCAGCAGTGAATTTATGGGATTTTTTATTCATGCAGCATGAGAGGCGGCCACTGAGGGTGATTCACGGCACAGCCGATGAACTGGTGCCTCATGATATGGTCTCCGCCTGGGTTAAGCTTCTGGAATCGGCGGAATATATTGAAATTGATGGGGCCGGGCACTTCTTTCCCGAACAGATGCAGGCACTGCAGGCTGCACTGACCTCGGATCTGTAGCCTGTTTGTGGTGAAGTCGTAAAAAGCCCATCCATGGCCTTTTTACTCCACGGAAAGCAAAGGTGGATTTTCACTTTCCTTACAAATCAACGGGTGCGTTGATGACTTTTTACGAAGTCATCATTCGTTGCCGGGGAGGATGGCTGCGATCAATTGCTGCAGGCTTTCCGGATTATACGGCTTGTTAAAAGCGTGGCATGACCAGGATCCTCAATAGTGTCTTTAGGTAGCTTCTGGTCATATACCGTTGCAAATATGACCGGCATATTTGGAAACTGGTGAAGCAAGAGTGATGGCCGGCAACCAACCGGTTTGAGGCGCGCATCATCACCCGACCAGGGTTATTGAATGTTTTTTATGATTGTTCCTGCCGCAGGCGAGTCGGTTACATCCATGCCGTTAAGCACGGCAAGCTTCTCGGCGGTAAAACGCCCCAGTATCCGGCCGCCTCTGTTTGCAAGTTTTTCCCAGCTGTCACCTTTTTTCCAGAGATAACTGCGGATTTTTGGAACATCACCATCTCTGGCAACATCATAAGGGCGGAATGATTGACGAATCCGGTCAAAT
Source organism: uncultured Zetaproteobacteria bacterium (assembly GCA_964559845.1). Lineage (GTDB taxonomy): Bacteria > Pseudomonadota > Zetaproteobacteria > Mariprofundales > Mariprofundaceae > WSZY01. The sequence goes on from CAZLJF010000050.1 coordinate 7,650, forward strand.
TGTGCCTGATATTTTCCGATTTCATGGCGCTGGCAATAGAGCATCACGATATATGCTCTGGGGCCATCAAGAAATAGAGTGGCATCAATGATAGCCTGGCTGATATGGGGGGCGGATGTTTTGATCATGCTTCTTGCATAGGGATAACCGTTATGCACTCCGGTTGTGATTGTTCCCATACGGCGCACGGGAAACAGACTTTTTAATATTGTTTCAGCCGTTTCACGTTTTTGCAGCTCTTTCATAGAGAACTGGAAATAAGCTTTCTCCTTGCGAATGCGGGCTGTCAGCGCTTCCGGCGTATTTTTGATTATCCAGTTTTCAGGAAATTCCATTTGAATTTCAAGCTCGGGATGCAGGAAACGGTGTCCGACAACCGCACCATCCCTGGTGCCATCTTTTAACGGGTAGCCGTCTAGTGCCGCCAGCATAGCCTCTCTGCCAACCCGGTTCAGGCCGCTTTTCTGCATCTTTGCTGCTTTTGCAATGGCCTGCTGGATACGTTTTTTGGTTTCCGGGTGGCTTGAAAATGCGCCGTGGTAGGCCTTGCTGACCTTTTCGCCTGCATCCCTCTTCTCTTTTCTGTCCAGCGCATCCAGACGCTCAAGTGTTGCCAGCAACTGAATGGTCGCAGTGGCATCATAACCGGCCGCTGACAGATATTTCAGCGAGAGTTCATCGGACTGCAGTTCCTGCTCGCGTCCGTATCCCATGATGATGGCTGACGCCAGAATATTGCTCAGATCTCCCACCCCTTGCGGTATGCCGACAAGGATGGCGGCAGTAGTTATGCCAATATTGTAGGCCTGTGCCTGTGTATAGCGCTGTACGGCATGACGTGCTGTAACATGTCCGATCTCATGGCCAAGAACAGCTGCCAGTTCAGCTTCGCTGTTGAGATAGGCAAGAAGCCCGCGATGGATGTAGATGTATCCGCCCGGCAGTGCAAATGCATTGATGGTTCCGTCATCGATGACATGGAAACGGTAGAAGAGTTCGGGCCGGTCGGAGATGGCGGCCAGACGTTGGCCGACCTTGTCAACATAGCGAACCAGCGGGTCGTTTTCAGGCAGCAGGGTCATCTGCTTGGCAACCATCAGTGAAAGTTGATGTCCCATTGCAAGTTCCTGCTTTTCGGACATCAGTACAAACTCGGAGCGTTTGTCGGCCGGGTTGGTTGCGCAGGCGGAAAAAAGAAGTGCCGATAGCATTAATGTCAGATGGAGTTTATACCGGATCATTACTGTATTATCTCCAGATCATAGGGTGAATGCAAGGCCAGGTAGAGCCTGCCTCTGTTGGAAATACGTATCTTTCCATGCACAACGACCGGCACATTATGTTCAAGTTTCGGAGGTGCCCTGAACCATTTTCGGTGGGCTCTTGGAATGGTGACAGAGAGCCTTCCCAGCTTGAAGCCCCAGCCGTTTTTCTTTATTGCAACCACCTGCCCGGAGATCACCCGGAACTGGCCGATATGCTTTTCACGTACGCTGTTTGATTCAAGCAGCTTAAAGCGCGGGTTGTTCCAGATGCCACGCTTTTGCTTTCTTGCCCGCTTCTCTTTCTCCAGCAGTGTTTTGGCATGGCGGAAGTTGGGTGCAAAGGTGTATAGATGGGCCAGTCCGCTTTCAATCAGCCGTGCATTGATCCATGTTCCGTCGCGAAGATAGATATGGGCCAACAGGCGGCCATAGTTGTCATATTTTTCTTTGTCGAATTCAAGGCGGACCAGCTTTCCCAGAATGAGTGATTTCAGCTGCTGTTTTGCTTTTGTTCCCAGTGGCTGGCCGGGCTGGCTGCCATGCGCTGTTTCAGGCGTATTGATACCGAGCAGGCGCACTTTTTCGCCACTGCCTGTTTTGAAGGTGTCGCCATCGTAAACCCTGGCCACCGTAACCCAGCGGCTGGATCCAAGCTGTGAAAATGTGCCCGCCCATGCGTCATAATCGACAAATGGCCCGAAAGATAGTCCGGCAAGCAGCAGAAGGGAGAGACGAAGTGTCCGCATGAATCAGCTTTTAAGCGAACCCGCCAGTTCTGAATAGCTGTTCATGCCGTGAGCGGAGAGATAGGCACGCAAATCATCCAGTACCCTGGAGCATAGCAATGGATCATAAAACAGGCCGGTTCCCAGGCCGATGGCATCGGAACCGGTAATGGCAAACTCAATGGCATCCTTCCCGGATACAATACCGCCCTGACCCAGAATCGGGATGTTGTGCCTGGCGGCCACGGCACGGGTCTGATAAATCTTCCACAGCGCTACCGGCTTGATGGCAGGGCCGGAGAGGCCGCCGGAGATGTTGCCGATGACCGGTGTTCTGGATTCGATATCGACGGCCATGCCAACGAGGGTGTTGATAACCGACAGCGCATCGCTTCCTGCCTCAATGACCATGCGTGCAGTTTCGGCAATGTCCGCATTGTTGGGTGAAAGCTTGGTAATCAGCGGCTTTCTTGTCATCGGACGCATGGCCTCAACCACCCTGGCGGCCATGGCCGGATCATTGCCGAAATGCACCCCTCCCTCCTTGACGTTGGGACAGGAGATGTTGATCTCAATGGCGGTTACGGGCGAATCATCAAAAACAGCCGCAATTTCTGCGTATTCCTTCAATGAAGTGCCGTTGGCGTTGGCCCAGAAGTGGGTCTCGTCATGCGGCAGGTTGGGCAGGATATTTTCAACCACATGTCTGACGCCCGGATTCTGCAGGCCGATGGCATTGAGCATGCCCGATGGCGTTTCATAAACACGGTGCGGTGCATTGCCCATGCGAGGTTCAAGCGTGGTTCCTTTAAGAATGACTGCACCCACATCCCTGTTGGAGAAGCCCTCGATATGGGTGTACTCCTCACCGAAACCGACACAGCCGGAGAGCAGGACAATCGGTGTCTGCAGTGTCAGTCCGGCGAATGATGTTGAGAGGTCAGGTTGAGTCATGTCCTGAACTCTAGCTGCATGCATTTGATACGTCATGATGAAAGATATATGCCCTTCGGTGGACACGTTTTTTCTTTTTCATTAACCTTGTGTGAATAAGGGGTAAAGCGATTGCCTATTCCCTGTTTGGGCCTTGATATGCAATATCGAGGAAAACAGGGGGCGTATATAGGAGGGTAATACATGGAAAATAAAGACACGTATTACCAAGTTAGCTTTTAAATAATATACAGACATTAGTACTAAAGGAGATGCCCTTGTCAAAAATGTCACAATCAAAAAAAGTAGTAGAATTTCTGAAGGCAAATACTAATCAGAAATTTACCGCCCGCCAGATTGCTGAAGCGATTGTGGCAGAGCATCCTGATGATTATGTTGAAAAACGTCAGAATTCAAGATTTGAAAATGAAAGAGATTTTATTAATCAAGTTGTTGCTGAAATTGGGGCACAGAAAGACCAGATTATAAAGATTGATCGGCATGTTTTCTGGCAGGATAAGCCAAGGCCTAGAGTATATTGGTACAATCCAGAAAAAAATAGAGGAGAAGAAGTTTTCATAGAAAATGATGAAGACAATGATGTAGTTGAATTATCCCCGAAAGGTGAAAAATTACTTACTGAACATGACCTATATCCGATCTTAATTGATTATTTGAAGTCAGAGTTAAAACTATATTGTCAGCGCATTAATGAAAAGCGTTCTAAAAATTCCCGTGGCTCTGGTGGTAATCAATGGCTACATCCAGATATTGTTGCAATGCAGCCCATTGATAAGGAGTGGGATGAACTTATTCGAAGTTGTGTGAAACAGGGAGCAGGGCAAAGTGTTCGCTTGTGGTCATTTGAAGTTAAGAAGGAACTAAATGGAACAAATGTCAGAAAGAGTTTTTTCCAAGCAGTCAGTAACTCCAGCTGGGCGAATGAAGGGTATCTGGTAGCAACATCAATTTCTGATAGTAATGTTGAACAAGAATTAAGGGGACCTCGATCAACCGTCATTTCGAGGCTTCCATTTTGTTGGTGGTGAG
>CAZLJF010000051.1:0-11393 GCA_964559845.1 uncultured Zetaproteobacteria bacterium
CAGAGTGCAGCTATGCATATGATTGAGTCAGACTATTATGCACCAGGCAGTAATTCAGGAGGGATTCCATGCCCGGTATCTTTGATATCAATAGTTACACCACTTTTATCTTCGATAGCACAAATAGATATTTCTCCACTTTCTTTACATGCATTTAATGCATTAAAGATGAGGTTAACCAGCACCTGTATTAACATACTATCAGAACCATAGATTTTTGGAGTATTGCTCGGGAGGATTTTTGTTATTTTCACAAACTTCTTGTCCGGGGACATTTGTGCCAGCTTAATCGCATCATCAATGACAGGTTTTAAATCAAAAAGCTTCATATCAGTATCAGATTCCTGACGACCAAAATCCAGAATCATCTGTATGATTGATTCCATACGCCCGGTCTCTTTCAATGCTGTTTGAAGCTGCATGTTTACCGCGTCAATATCTCCGGTATTCAGCTTTTTTTGTGCTACTTGTAACGATACCGAAATAGCGGAGAGTGGATTTCCAACTTCATGGGCAATACCGGCTGACATCACTCCCATTGCATTCATTTTTTCCTGATAGGCAGCAAGACTGCGTGCACGGTCAAGCATTTTTTCACGTTCTTGCAATGCATGAGCCATTGAGTTGAAGGCAGTTCCAAGTTCCCCAATTTCGTCCTGGGACGAAACATTGCACTGCACTGCGAATTCTCCGGCTCCGACTTGCTGCACTGCCTTTCGCATTCGAACAAGGGGAAGCACAACCCGGCTATAGATAAAATAGGTTAGTAACAGGAGCGTCAGCAGCAAAACGGCCAATATAGCCAGGGTTTCATGCCGCATATCTATTCTAAGCCCGTTCACCATCTGCATGGCATTGTTAACCTGAACATCCAGTTCATGGTGTTTTGCAGATAACCGATGAATTGCCTGCTCTGTTTCCATGATGATTTCTTGCAGAATAATAGGGCCTTCCATGTTACCCACAGCAAATGGAAGATTGAAAATATCACGGGCTTTAGATTTTATTTGATCGATGCTCAGAGCCAAATCAGCCAGAGCAGTGTCTTTATATTGATTCTCATAAAACCGTATCGATGCGAGCAAACTGCTATGGCGCTGCGAAAAGCGTTTGGCCAACCGATAATCGCCGGTAACAAGGAACTCTTTGACAGGCTCAATGCAGGCATTAACGCCTAGTTCGATTGAATGCAGTTCATGACTTTGTGTATTGCTTTTTTCAATTACATTTGCTTCAAGCTGTAACTGATCCATATCTTTAAGCAGATCCCAACCGAACAGGGCCACCATTACAAAAATTATGCTTAACCATAGTCCGATTTTTGCAGCTAAATACCTGTTCACCATCAACCCGCTGACTATTTAATACCGGCTCGGCACTGTTCCGGGCGAATGTAGGCAATAATATGGCCTGCCTCCTCAGGTGAAATGCCGGGAATCGCCGGCATATTTCCAAATCGCCAGTGATGACTCCGCACTCCACTGGTAACAGCCCTGTAAAAGCTGTAATCAGCATGATGCCCCGGCTCATAGATTTTATGGGCAAGTGGAGGCCCCTGACTGCTACCTGTTCCACCTTTCCCGTGGTATATAGAACATTTAGAAGCGTAAATCGATTTCCCCGGTATTGGGTCCGGATCAGCTGAAATCTCTGCTGATAGTGTAACCTGAGAATGCCTGGACTGGTTCTGACCATAACAGCCGGTCACCATGAATACTGAAATCGGAGAGGGCACAGACCATTTCATCTTTTGTTTAACCACCGGAACGCTCCTTTTATCTGCAACTCCTCAAGTGCCGGCATTATTTTCATTGTGCACCGGTTCCCCATTCAGGAACATGGCCGGTTGTATAAATATAGTTCAATATTTTCACCATTTCCGGGTCAGCCCATGGAAATGCACCAAGTACTTTCTCCATGACTTTTCCATTCCTGTTTAACACAAATGTTTCGGGGTATTTGTATACGCCTAATTTCGGGCCGGCAATGGTGGTTCCATCCCTGTCCCGGAAAACCGGGAAAGAAATACCGTGCTCTCTTATATAGGCTTGAACATCTTCCTCGTTGCTATCCGTAGCCAAACCAACCACAAGAAACTTCTCTTCAGGTAGAATCCGGGAAAGGTGAATCAGATCCGGCATCTCTTTTCTGCATGGCGGACACCATGTGGCCCAGACATTGAAAACCACAACCTTATCTGCAAACAGTTGCGAGCTGTTTACATTCTCACCGGATAGTGAGTGCAACTGAAGTTCAGGGAAAACGCCTCCGATTTTAGGCAGGGGCGGGCCTTGCTCTTCACTGCAAGCGTTTAATAATACAGTGAGAGCAAGCATCGCCACCAATCTCAGACTCACCGATTGTCCTTAGGGTAATAGACTCCCCCGAAGTGTTTTGTGCCATCAGATGTTTTAAATAGCACCATCAACTGATGTTGCCCATCATGATCCAGATCATAACCGGCCATGTACCAGTCACCCATCTTCATCAGCATTTTGGATTCAGACTTGCCGTTTGGATGGGTCACCTTGGAATTCGCCACCAGATCGGTCAGCGCCTTGCCATCTTTTTCCACCTTTACCATAAAATTATGCGTACCGCCGTGCTGCATCCCTTCTTTCACTTTCATTACATGGAAGCTGACTGTATAGCCGTCGATTTCCTTCTTTTTCAGGAACATGCCCTTCATTGAACTCATATCGCCCTGTTTATGGCTATGCTCCTTCATAGCCTCTTTATGGTGATCTCCCTGCATGTGGCCGCTCATGCCGCCCATATGATGACCGTCTTCACCGGCCAGAGCCGGCTGTGCTGCCGCCATTGCCATGATACCTGTCATTATTAGAATCGATTTCTTCATATTTATTCTCCTTTAGCGTAAAAAAATCAGTGTTTGTGTTCAAAAATAGAGCTTGAATTCTCTACCTGATGATTGCGGTCATCTCCGCTGTGTTCCCAGCCCTTTCTATCGTGCAGACCGGAACAGCCGCCGATCCGGAAAGCAGCCGGGATTACGGCGACTGGCATGATCTTATTCATGACTCTTCTCCTTTTCGTGATGTTTTTCTTTCCATTGCAGTACCAAACCGTAAATAACGGGAAGAACCAGCAGGCTGAGCAGGGTGGCGGTAAACATGCCGCCAATCATGGGTGCAGCAATGCGCTGCATGACATCCGAACCTGTGCCGCTGCCCCACATGATGGGAACAAGGCCTGCAATCACAGCCGTAGCTGTCATGGCAATGGGACGCACACGCTGAGTGGTTCCGGATAAAACGGCCTGTATGATCTCACTGGCACTCAGGCGTCCACGTTTTTCAGCTCGTAGCTTGGCTATGGACTGATCGATAAAGGTCATCACCAGCACACCGATTTCTGCCGATACCCCGGCCAGTGCAATAAAGCCGACCGCCACAGCAACAGACATATTGTATCCCAGATACCAGACCAGCCAGAAGCCGCCAATCAACGCGAAAGGAATAGATAACATCACTACGGCAGGTGCGACAAAGTTACGGAAGTTGAAATAGAGCAGCAGGAAAATGGTGAGTAGCGTCAGCGGAATCACCACTTTCAAACGTGCTTCTGCACGCTCCATGTATTCAAACTGACCTGACCAAACCAGTGAATAGCCGGCAGGTATGTTAACCTGTTCCTCAACCGTTTTTTTTGCCTCTGCAACATAGCCACCGATGTCCGATGTCTTGATATCCACATAGATCCAGGCATTGGGCGTGGCATTTTCCGTTTTAATCGATGGTGGCCCACGCCGCAGATTCAAATCCGCCACCAGTGACAGAGGTATTTGTGCACCTGTCGGCGTTGGAATCAATACCCGTTTCAGAGCCTGCATATTATCGCGCAGTTCTCGCGGATAACGGATGTTGATCGGGTAACGCTCCAGCCCTTCCACAGTTTCACTGATATTCATACCACCAATGGCTGACTGGATTACATCCTGTATATCACCCACTGTCAGGCCATACCGTGCCGCCTCTTCCCGCTTGATATCGAAATCGAGATAGTAACCGCCGGCCGCCTTATCGGCGAAAGCCGATAGTGTATCGGGCAGCTTCTTCAGAGCCTGTTCGATGTCACCGGCAACCTTTTCCAGTACATTCAGATCAGAACCTGAGACCTTGATACCAATCGGGGTTTTGATGCCGGTTGAGAGCATGTCAATGCGCGTTTTGATCGGGTATGTCCAGGCATTGGCCACCCCCGGAAAGTTGATGGCGGCATCCATTTCGCTCATCAGTTCCTTGGTTGTTTTGGAGGGGTCCGGCCACTGATCTTTCGGCTTCAGGCGGATAGTTGTTTCCAGCATGGAAAGGGGCGCCGGGTCGGTTGCCGTTTCTGCGCGTCCCACCTTGCCAAATACATGCTGAACCTCGGGAAAGGTTGAAAGAATTTTATCGGTCTGCTGTAACAATTCTTTGGCTTTGGTGATCGAGATGCCGGGATAGGTCGTCGGCATATAGAGTATATCACCTTCATCCAGCGGCGGCATAAACTCTGAACCGGTTTTCATCACCGGATAAGCCGTGGCCGCAAGCAGTAGCAGGGCAGCAATTATGGTGATACCACGCCGGTGCATTGCCAGTTCCAGTGCCGGCGTATGTATCCGTTTCAGCCACACATTCAGGAAATTATGTTCCTCACTGGGGATTTTTCCCCGAATGAACAGCCCCATGAGCACCGGTACCAGCGTCACTGCCAACAGAGCAGCGGCAGCCATGGCGTAGGTTTTGGTAAAGGCTAATGGTGCAAACAGCCTCCCTTCCTGTGCCTGCAAGGTGAACACGGGCAAAAAGGAGACGGTAATAATCAGCAGGCTGAAAAACAGGGCAGGCCCCACTTCTCTGGAAGCTGCGCTCACAGCATCCCATCGAGCCTGGATGCCTGGGTTATCCCCCAGTTTTTCAAGATGTTTGTGGGCATTTTCAATCATCACGATGGCACCATCAATCATCGCCCCGATGGCAATGGCGATACCGCCCAGGCTCATGATGTTGGCCGACAGGCCCTGCCAACTCATAATCAGAAAGGCGACCAGGATACCGATGGGTAGGGAGATAATGGCAACCAGTGCGCTGCGTGCATGCATCAGGAAAATCAGGCAGATGATGGCCACGACAATAGATTCCTCAATCAGCTTCTCGGCCAGGTTATCCACCGCTTTTTCAATCAGATCACCACGATCGTAGACCGGAACGATTTCCACTCCTTCAGGCAACCCTTTTTTCAGTTCATCCAGTTTTTCGCGTACGCGCTCAATGGTGGCCAGTGCATTTTCACCAAAACGCATGATAATCACACCGCCGACAACCTCACCTTCGCCATTCAGATCGACCAGGCCCCGTCGTAACTCCGGCCCCAGATGAATATTGGCGAGTTGTTTGAGAAAAATGGGCGTACCCTGATCATCCACGCCAACAGGAATCATTTCCAGATCATGCAGACTCTGAATGTAACCCAGACCCCGCACCATGTATTCAGTCTCACCCATTTCAATCAGGCGGCCACCTACATCATTGTTGGACCGCTGAATCGCATGTTTAATTTTGGAGAGTGGAATATTATAGGCCAGTAGCGCATCAGGATTCAGCTCCACCTGATACTGCTTTACAAAGCCACCAATCGAAGCCACTTCCGATACACCCTTCACGGTTTGCAACGGATAACGCAGATACCAGTCCTGTATAGAGCGAAGTTGTGCCAGATCATGTTTGCCGGTTTTGTCGATCAAGGCATATTCATAGATCCAGCCAACACCTGTGGCATCAGGCCCCAGCTTGGGTGAAACGCCGGCTGGGAGGCGATCCGCGGCATAGTTGAGATATTCCAGTACGCGCGTGCGCGCCCAATACATATCGGTTCCATCTTCGAAAATCACATAGACCATCGAGAAACCGAAAAAGGAGTAGCCGCGCACCACTTTGGTATTGGGTACAGAGAGCATCGCCGTAGTCAGTGGATAGGTGACCTGATCTTCCACCACCTGCGGCGCCTGGCCTGCGAAATCAGTGAACACGATCACCTGCACATCGGAGAGATCGGGAATTGCATCCAACGGTGTGGACTTCATGGCCTGAAAACCAGCAAATGAGATGAGCAGGGTTGCAATCAGTACCAGAAAACGGTTTTGTATCGAAATATCAATTAGTGAACGGATCATGACAGAGATCCTTTCACCACAAAGGCATAAAGACACACAGGAAAAACAACTATCATTATTGCATTCCCTCCATATTCATACCTTCCATCTGCATATCATCCATCTGCATATCATCCATCTGCATGTCATCCATGTTCATATCTTCGTGATTTTGTGTCTCTGTGGTTTCCGGTTTTTCCACCTCCATCATTTTGGCTGTGGCTTCCTTAAGCTTGGATTCGGAATCAATCAGGAACTGACTGGATGTTACAACAATCTCTCCGGCCTTAAGGCCTTCCAGAATCTGTGTCTGGCCTTCGGAATCAATGCCGACTACCACCTTGCGGGGCTCGAATTTTCCGGGAGAGCGCTGCACAAACAGCTGCTCCTGCTCACCTGTGCGCACAATGGCTTCAGATGGTACAACCACAGCATCAATCTGCTTGCCTGCCTTTACAGTTACATTGGCAAACATGTCGGGTTTTAGCGCCAGTTCATGATTATCAAACTCCAGACGCATCTTGACAGTGCGTGTTTTGGCTTCGAGATAGGGATAGATATAACTGACCTTGCCGGTAAATGTGTGTCCGGGAATACCGGCCACCTTCATTTCAGCGCTGTCGCCTTCGCGCACCCACGGCAAATCATCTTCATACAGATCAACAATTACCCAGACACGGGAGAGGTCTGCAATCATGTAAAGCTCGGTTTCAGGTGTGATACGCTGTCCTTCACGCGCCCCGATTTTCATCACAATGCCGTCAAAGGGTGAATGAATATGCAGCCCTTTCATAACCTTGCGCTTGCTGTTTAGCTGTTTAATCTGATGGGCGGGCACATCCAGTAGCTCCAGGCGTTCACGAGCCGAACGCAGCAGGCTTTGCGCACCCTTCCGCACATCAGGAAAGGGACTCTCTTCCAGCATCTCAGCATTGTTCAGGGCGAGCAGGTACTCTTCCTGCGTGGCGACAAGCTGCGGGGAGTAGATAGACATTAACATGGTGTTTTTACTGACATGGTCGCCGGTTTTGTCGATAAACATCTTTTCCACCCAACCGTCATATTTGGGATGCAACCGTGCCACGCGCTCTTCATCAAAGGTGACACGCCCTACGGTGCGAATGGTGCGGGAGAGTGTTGTCAATTTGGCGGTAGTGGTGCGTACACCTATGTTTTGAACGACTGTCGGATCGATAGATACCGTGCCTGCAGGAGCAGACGTGTCACCGCCATCATCGGCATAGACGGGAATATAATCCATGCCCATCTCATCCTGAGCTGGCACGGGTGAGGTGATCGCCGGATTCATCGGGTTGCGATAAAAAAGAACTTTACGCTCCTGTGCATCGTCCACTGATGTCCGGGTCTGGGATGAGCTGTTTTGCTGTGATGCAAACCAGTAACCGCCACCGCCGCCAACTGCCAGCATCACAGCAGCAACTATCCAGATCTGTTTATTCATAAGAAGTCTCCTTGCCAACCGCTGCATCAAGGCGTGCCAGGCTCTGATTGGCTTTGGCCAACGCCTTCCAGTATTGGGTTTCATAGTTATAAAGTGTGATTTGGGCACGCACGAGATTCAGGAAATCGACTTTGCCCACCTGATAGCCGGCAAGCATTGAGGCAACGGTCTGATTGGCCTGTGGAATAATGCCCGTTTTGAACAGCAGAACCTGTTCTCTGGCCTTTTCATAAGCCGCCAGAGCCTGTGAAACCTCAGCCAGTACCGCATCTTTTGCATCCTGATATGAGAACTCCGAGCGGGCCAGTTCAGCTTTGCGTTGATCAAGCTGACGATCCTGTTTGGAACTTGTAAAAAGAGGCAGTGTGATGCTTAGTTTGACGCTGGCAAAATCGGGGCGACGAAGGCCGCTGGCGGGGTTTATACCACTGCGCAGACCGTATGCTGCTCCGAGATTGAAATCAGGGTAGTAGTCCTTTTCAGCGAGTTTAACGCGTGTCTGTGCCGACTCGATATATTTGTTTTGTCTGGAAAGCAGGGGGCGTGATGTAATTGCCTGTTCGGCCAATAGTGACTCCGCAGCCATCTCCGGCAGTGTTTCATCAACTGTTTGTGGTAATCGAATTGGTTGACTGGCCGGGCGGTTCAGCAGGGCATTTAACCTTGCCTTCTCCTGTTTTCGTGCAGATTTCAGATTGATACCAACGTCAAGCAGCTTGGAGAGTTCAAGCTGTGCCAGCAACACATCCTGCTGCAACCCTTTGCCTACTTTGTATTTGGTCTCCGCGATGCGGATAAACTGGCGAAGAAGTACCTGATTGCGCTCAACTGTCTCCTGTGCGCGATCCAGATAGAAGAGATTCCACCAGCTACCTTTTACCCGGCTTACCAGTTGCAGGCGAAGTTCATCGGTATCATACGCTGCAGCATCTGCGAGCTGGTTTGCAGCAAATTCGCGCAGGCTCAGTTTGCCGGGGAAGGGAAAAGCCTGACTGATTCCTGTTTGCAGCTGCGTCATATTTTCCTGCGTTGTTGAAAAGCTATCAACAGGAAGATTCATTGCACCGAGTGACAATACAGGATCAGGCAAGCTGCCAATTTGTGGTGCGATTTCACGCATGGCACGAGCATGCGCACCTTGTGCCGCCAGTGCAGGATTGTTTGACAGGGAGAGCATAACGGCCTGCCGCATGCTTAGTGTCTCTGTTGCGTTTTTTCCTGCAAAGGCAAACTGAGGGAAAAATAGTGCCAGGGCCAAAAAGGCATATATATATTTAGAGAAGTGATCCAAAATAACCTCCTGCAAACTCTTTAGGTGGTGTATTGCCATACAGAGTGTAGAGCACATGCAAGCCCACCATCACATCGCTATGATGTGACACGGAAGAGAGGATAAATCAGATCAGGATACGTAAAGTTGTACTGTAAAGGGTAGTCGAGCTTCGTGGAGGAGCCTGTACTCTTTCAGCAAAGCGTGCTGAAACTGTTTCAGGAGCAGAGGCAGCTTCATCTATCGCTACATATGCGAGAAGAAATGTAGCAGGCGCATGATCTGTATGGGTTGCCGAAATCGTAAAATCATCCGGTGATGCACAATGCGTGCATGCCGACTTCATCGCATGATCCATGGCGGCTGTTTCATGCTGCACGCTCGCAGCTTCCGTATCTGAATGTGGCATGCCCGAATGCATCATGCTTTCATGGCAGTGGTTCGAGGCAACTGTTTCCACTGCTTGTACGGCTGTGGAGATACAAAGAGAGGATGCAAGAAGCTGCACGGCAAACATGAGCGAAAAGGCCATGCTCCACTTGTTGCGACTTCCTCTGATCAGTTTCATGTGGGACATAGTAGGCCCGTTTTTATTAAAAAACAATGAAACTTGACGCACAGATGCTGCGCTTTACGATGCAGCCACCGTGCAAAACAGTGATAATAATCCGTTAAGCCGGGCTGTCAGCCTCTGCGAATCCGAGATGCAGAGGGTGAATGCCTGCATTCACGAAAATCTGCAGTCGGATATCATGATGATTCCGGCCATTGGTCACTATATTGTTAATAGTGGTGGCAAACGTCTGCGGCCACTGCTCTGTTTGCTGATTGCACGCTACTTCGATTACCGGGGTGATCGCCATATTCCGATGTCGGTGGTGGTCGAGTTCATCCATACCGCATCGCTGCTGCATGATGACGTGGTTGATTCGGCGTATCAGCGCAGGGGAGCGCCGTCAGCCAACGGCGTATGGGGCAATCAGGCCAGCGTACTCGTGGGCGACTATCTGTTCTCCCGTTCATTCCAGATGATGGTAGCCGATGGCGATATGGAGATGTTGCGGCTGATGTCCGATGTTACCAACGCTCTGGCAGAGGGAGAGGTGCTGCAGCTATCGCGTACATTCCATCTTGAAATGACCGAGGCGGAGTGCCTGGAAGTCATCGAGCGCAAGACAGCTGTTCTTTTTTCGGCTGCTGCCGAGGTGGGGGCGCATGTCAGTGGGCAGTCTCCGGAAACTATCACGAAGATGGCAGAGTACGGCATGTGTCTGGGTGTGGCCTTCCAGTTGATGGATGATGCGCTGGACTATCTGGCCAATGAAGCCACAGCCGGCAAACCGGTCGGGCATGATCTGGAAGAGGGCAAGATCACGCTGCCGCTGATTCATGCCATGGACGGCGATGCGGAACTTCGCGAACGTGTACATGCCATTGCCGAACGTGATGGCTATATAGAGGGAGACCGCGAGTGGGTGCGTGAACGTGTTGAGGCGCAGCGCGGCGCCGATTATACGATGCAGCGTGCTGCCGATTATGCCGAACGTGCCAAAAAAGCGCTGCCGGACCATGGAGTCTCTGAAATTCGTGAATTGCTGGCCGAACTGGCCGACTTTTCTGCCAGACGTCCCTACTGATCTGTTTTGTTAGGGGCACTCTGAAAAACTTGTTTGCTTTGTTGTCATTTTGATCTGTCCCCTTTCCGTACCTTTCCGGACACCTTTCCGGGGACACAATACATAATTATATTGACAGTTGAGCGAATTTGCTACAAATTTGTCGTATGGCACGCATGGCAAGAGTCGTTATTCCGAGTATCCCCCATCATATCACCCAACGTGGCGTGCGGCGTATGGACACATTTTTTGATGATGAAGATTATGAGATGTATTTGTCGTTGATGCATGAGTGGTGCTTGTCATCAGGTGTTGAAATCTGGGCATATTGTTTGATGCCTAATCATGTTCACTTGATCGCTGTGCCTGAGAGTGAATCGAGCTTGGCGCGAGGCATTGGCGAGGCGCACCGCCGTTACACTCGGTATATCAATTTCAAGAAAGGCTGGAAGGGTTATTTGTGGCAGGGTCGCTTTGCCTCATTTCCGATGGATGAGGATTATCTTTTGGCATCGGTTCGTTATGTGGAATTAAACCCGGTGCGAGCCAGGCTTGTGAAAAGGGCAGAGGATTATCGTTGGAGCAGCGCAAGGGCGCATCTTGTTGGTAAGGATGACGGTCTGGTGAAGGTGAAGCCCATGCTCGACAGGGTTGATAACTGGAAGGAATTGTTAGCCAGCGGAGATCAGGCATTGTTTGATGAGCTTCGTATGCATGAGCGCACGGGCAGACCTCTGGGGCAGAATGCTTTTATTGAACGCATGTCAAAGCTTACGGGGCGAGTGCTCGGCAAGAAGAAGCCAGGGCCAAAGAGGAAGAGTGGATAATTATGTGGGTATTCGGCATTAAGGTCGGACAGGTGGCGCGAGGCAGGTTTGAGGAACGCAT
>CAZLJF010000052.1:0-11163 GCA_964559845.1 uncultured Zetaproteobacteria bacterium
GAAAAGAAAAAGGCAGCCGAAGGATTGC
This sequence comes from uncultured Zetaproteobacteria bacterium, assembly GCA_964559845.1. Lineage (GTDB taxonomy): Bacteria > Pseudomonadota > Zetaproteobacteria > Mariprofundales > Mariprofundaceae > WSZY01. Next base: position 29 of record CAZLJF010000052.1, read on the forward strand.
TGAAGCCATTGCTGAATCAATGCCGTGTTTTTGAACATAAAAAGGATACGAAAAAACTATCCGCCGATGTGGCACTGCTGTTGCGCTTTCTGGCGCAGAAGGGGGTGGAACGATGAAACTTTGGAAGTTTGATCCTTTGGACTCCTGCTTTTTTCGCGGGGCAAAGCCGTTCAATTCCGGTGAAGTCGGCTTTCTGGATTCGCAATTTCCACCCACAGCGCAGACCCTTACGGGTGTGATACGGGCAGCGATAGGCGAAAGCATGGGTGTGGACTGGAAAAAGTTTCCGGAGCAGGAAAAGGATATTGCAGCGCGTATCGGCAAAGGTGCCGATGATGCCGGGAAGCTTGGCTTTATCGGCCCTTATATTATGAAAGATGGCGAGCGGCTTTACCCTGTGCCTTTGCACTTGTTGTATAGCAGCAAGGAAGAAGCTTGGAGCAAGCTTTTGCCTGCAAAAGAGGCTTTGCAAACCGATATGGTTGAGAAGAAGCGTTTGCCGGAAGTGGTTGCCCCCATTGAAGGCGCAAAGCCCGTGGAAAACAGTTGGTTGACCCAAAGCGAGATGCTCAAGGTGCTGCAAGGCGGCCTCCCCGATGGCTTTATCAGGGAAAACGATCTGTTTGAGCGCGAATCGCGTACAGGTATAGGCAGGGATAATAACAAGCGCAAAACCGTGGATGGCATGCTCTATTTCACCCGTCATATCCGCTTGAAAGAAGGCGTATCGCTGGCGATGGAGGTGAAAGGCGCGAATGATATTCATCCTGCCAGCATGGTGCGGCTGGGTGGTGAAGGGCGGATGGCGAGCTTGGAGGTTTCCGATATGCCGGATGCCAGACGCATTGAGCATGGTGGTGGGAACGGAAGCTTTTTGATGGTGTTGCTTACGCATGGAGATTTTGCAGGCAAAGCTGACCCTGGGGCATACCTTTCCGAAGAGTTTGAGCTTGTATCGGCTTGCACGGGCAAGGCTGTGCGTGAAGGCGGCTGGGATTACAAAAATCGCAAGCCTAAACCGCTCAAGTCGCTGGTGCCTGCGGGCAGCGTCTATTTTTTTAAAGGTGATGCAAGTCAATTGAAGAAGACACATATCGGAGAAAGAACAGAATTCGGTTATGGCGAGATCGCCATAGGCATTTGGGAGGATAAAAAATGAAACAGGTGATTTTGGGTTTGCGGGCGGAGACATCCATTCATGCCGGCACAGGGCAGAATAATGGTGTGGTTGATTTGCCGATTCAGCGTGAGGTGCATACAGGTTATCCGTGCGTGTTCGGTTCGGCAGTAAAAGGTGCATTCCGGGCACATGCGGAGATTCGTGCCGACGGTTGGGGTAAGGCGAAAGTGCAGGAGGTGTTCGGCATGGAAGATGCCAGCAATGCCTCTCAAATCAGCATGACCGATGCACGCCTGCTGCTTTTGCCCGTGCGCTCGCTGACCGGCCATTTCAGGCTGGTGACCTGTCCCGCAATTCTCAAACGATTGCAGCGGGATATGCGGATGATGGGGCAAAAGGCGGATTGGAAGGTACCGGAAGTTGTAAAACAGCAAGTGATTGGCGAGGAAAACGGCGATATTTTCCTTGAGGAGTTCAAATTTACACAAAAACAGCAGGATTTAACGGCGATTGTGCAAACACTGGAATCTTTTGGTGCAGAGAATCTGAAAGATCAGCTGCTTATCATGAACGATGAAGATTTTTCCTGGTTTGCCAGGAACGCCACCGCCGTGACGCCGCATATCGCTATTAATAATGAAACCAAAATAGTGAAACCGGGCGCGCTCTGGTACGAGGAATCCCTGCCTTCTGACTCACTGCTTTATACCATGCTGATGGGTGAAGATGAGCATGTGGATAGTGTGCTTTCGATGTTCCCTGAAGATAAGGCGTTTATCCAGATCGGTGGCAATGAAACCGTGGGCATGGGCTGGTGCAAGGTGCAGGAGGTGGCGTAATGGCAAAACGCAGAAGGAACAAATATAAGAACAAGCCGCAACCATCTTCGCAGCCATCGGTGGCAAGACAGCAATCAACAGTGGAAGTTACGCCACAACAAAACAACGAAGCCAGAGGTTCTTTACAAACCATTGAGCAGGAGCGTGCAAAACATGCGCTGGATGCAGTGAAAAAATGGGGAACTCAAGGTGCAAGTGACCAAAAAGAATTAAAATCCTATGTGGTGGGTATGCCTGCCATGATTTTGATGAGTGGCTTTGGGCAGACTTGTGCATTTTATAAGTCGAATAAGAAAGATAATCATGCAGAAGTGTTAAAAGTATTGGAGGAGTGGCTCAAGCATGGTGATTTGATGGACTTTATTACCAATTCATCGGCAGAGCAGTATCAACTGGCGCAGGTGGAAAGCCTGGCGTATTTGAATTGGCTGAAAAAGTTTGCCAAAGCCTATCTGGAAGGGGAGGGCGACGATGCTGCCGCTGCATAAGGATGCGCAAGGCGCGAAGAAAGATAAAGACTTTCATGCCGGGCTTTGGTATGAGCGGTTTTTCAACGGTTTTTTGGAAGGGGCAAAAAAACCGGATGAGAATAACAAGAAGGAAAAGGATGAGTGGGCCAAAAACAAGTCTGATTGGATTAAAAGTATAACAGCTGCTCCCACTGGAAAGATGGAGCTATTAGAAGCTGCTGTACAACGCCAGGTATCCATTGTTCAGGCTTACGGTGGAACTACGCTTGTGATGAACACCGACTGGCATTTCGTCACAGGACTTGGCAACAATCATCCCGTAGAGAACGGTTTTGCCTGGCACCATACGCTTGGTGTGCCGTATCTGACGGGTGCGGCGGTAAAAGGTCTGTTGCGTGGATATTGTGAAGTCTGGTTGGGTTGGAAAGTATCCAGGGAAGAGAAAGAAAAATGCCCTGAAAAACAGGATGATAAACGCCTGAAGCAATGGTTTGGCGATACCGAACAGAGCGGCGGGCTGATCTTCTTTGATGCATTACCCACCAGGCCTGTGCAACTCAAAGCCGATATTATGACCCCACATTACGGCGACTGGTACGCCAAAGGCAATGAAGCATCCAGGCAGGATGGCAGCAATGTGCCTGCCGACTGGCATGATCCGAATCCGATTCCATTTCTGGTGGTGGACAAGGGGCAACCGTTTCAATTCGCTGTTGCCAGGCGTAAAGGCTATGAGATTGCTCTGAACGATGTGATTGATACTTTGGCCGAAGCCCTGCAAAGGATCGGTGCCGGTGCAAAAACGGCAGCGGGTTACGGGTGTTTTTCAGAGGATATGCAAGCTAAGACAACCAGAGAAAAAGAGATGCGTGAAAAGCAAAGGCAGAAAGAAGAGCAGTTAAAAGATCAGCAGATGCATGAAAGAGCGCAAAGCGAGGGGTTGACAGGTGTGGCTTTAGACGCATTTGTTTTTGTTGAGAAGCTTGAAGGTGTTTCTGATAAGAAAAGGAGATGGTTACAGGAGGGGGAATTGCTTCTTGAACGCTTGCAAGATTGCGAAAACCCTGATGAAAAGGCAAAAGCAGTCAGCATCATGCTTGAACAATGTGAACGCTTTGATCCCGGTATTGTAGCTAACCCGGACAAGAGGAAGGGTAAAAAGCAAAAGCCTGCCTACAAAGATAATGCCATTAAAATGGTCAAAGCCTTGCTGGCTTTAAGCAAGGGGTAGATGCGATCAAATGATTCTACGTATGATTATTTTCACAGTGTTGGTGGTGTTGCTTTCCTGTGGGCTTGCTTATGGCTGGAGCTATCAGGGTACGGAAGGTTTTTGGGCAGCTTTAGGCAATATTGGCACAGTATTGGGGATTATTTCCTTTGTACCCATTGTGTATGCAGTGTGGGAGTATATGCAATACACCCGCAGGGAAGAAAAAGAGCGTGCAAAAATTCATAATGAAACGGGGACACAGCCTGCGGTACTTATTGTAGATATCGGAGGTATGGGCATTCGCAATGAGGTGGAAGCCTTTTTGAAGCAGCAAGCAGGTTTTGAGGATTTTGATTTTGAGTCGCGTGTGTTTGTGGTGCATAAAGATGAAAGGAACATCAATGCCGGCGATGTGGATGGCATTCTTCAGGAGGTTGAAGATAAGGTGGATGCCATGCGAGCAAAAGCAGCCGATAAAATTCATCTGTTTTTGAAAGTACCGGTGCCGATTGCAGCAATGGTAGGCGAAGTGCTTGCCAATCGAACCCCTGTCCTTGTGTACCATAAACAACGCAATAAAGGCTATGAGAACTGGGGGGCACTGCACCGTTGATCATCATTGATTTATCAGAACTGTATGGCGAAACTGCTAAGTTGTCCCGGCTTTCGGAATATGTCGCCGAGGCGCTCAGGCAGGCTGGTGAGGGCAATATTGTGAAGCTCACCGGCGCAGGCCCTGTCTGGCTCTATCTGAAAATTGCTCACGCACTGCACGGCAAGGCGCTAAAGCTGATTTATGATTCCCCGGCTTCCGGTGAGGTGCTGATTTTTGACCACGATCCGCATAGCTGATTGTCTGAGTCTATATCTGTGGTAAGCAAGTAATGCCCCGGTGGAAAGACATGCGATATTTTGACCGGATCAGACTGAGTCCGGTTCAGGAGGAGAACTATGAACAACTTGCAATGGCAGCATTTGATGCTGTTTCCGGATCATCCGTTTCTATCCGGTGCTATCCTGTTTTTAGGGGTCACTTTCCTGTTATGGATGGCGCGTGAACAGGTAGAAGGAGTGATCCGGCGCATATTCATCAGCGTATCCCACGCGCTGCGATTTGCTGCGCGCTGGCTCGACAGGCACGCGCAATCGCTGCATCACCGCGCCGATGAACTGGCAGTTGAATATTTTATGAGCGCGCTGGAAAAACGGGTTGAAGGTGATATTTCCCGTCTTTCCGAGCTTGTGCACAAGGATTTGGCCAGTTATCCCGATATCAGCCACCGTTTGAGCATGTTAATCACGGAATATGAGCAGACTTTTCGCGATGGACAGGAAGCGAAGCTTCCGGGCATGCCGGAGATCGGCAAGCTGAACCAGCAGATCGAGAATGTTCTGAAATCAGATGCCGACACCTCCGGCAGGCTTGTAGCGATCCGAAAGGAGTTGAGGCGTGAGCATAAGCGTATGTTGAAACTGGCTAAAAAGGATTCCACAGCGCGGATCAGGGCGCTCCGTCGGCTGCGTACGCCCGTACACCGTCTGAACAGGACAGTACAGAAGATCGATGGCATGGTTTCCGGTCTGCGCAAGAGCATTGGGCGCGTGGAATCAAAAATAAGCGAATACCGCAAGATGCGGAAGGAGCGGGATATCCGTCTTCGTGCCGCACATCATTCGGTAATGACACGTTTTGCCATCGGTGTGTTTTTCCTTGTCATTGTTGTGGGCGGTGCGTTTGTGAATTTTCTGCTGATCAAACGCCCAATAGCGGAAATGATCGGTGGCGGCTATGTGGGCGATTTATCGCTTCCTTCCATAGGGGCGCTGATGGTTATTCTGATTGAAATGGGAGCCGGCATCATGCTGGCCGAGGCTCTGGAGCTTAGTCACCTGATTCCAAATGTATCGCACTGGTTGCCGGAAAAGCGGCAGAAAGTGGCAATTGTCTGTAGCACTTTGCTTCTCTGTATGGCGGGTGTGGAAGCAGGGTTGGCTTTCATGCGGGAGTTGCTGATAGCTGCCGATGCGGAAACAACTGCCTTGCTGACAGGTCAGGCTCCGGATGCAGCCAACGACCTTGCCGGTTCGCTGCCGGTGGTTGTACAGGCGGCGATGGGCTTTGTAATTCCGTTAATTCTGGCATTTGCCGCAATTCCCCTGGAGATTCTTTTCAACACGGCACGCATTGTGCTGCAGCGGTTGTTGTGTGTGATGATGTGGGGGGCTGCCTTCATGTTGCGCATGCTGGGCAATGTGCTGCACGGAATTTACCGCATGTTGGCGGCACTGTATGACCTGCTGATTTTTTTCTGGTTGGTGGTGCAACGCTGGCTGGGTATGCTGTTTGCGCGGTTTGGCAGGAGTACGGCATGAAAGCGAAGCTCCGCCTGTTTGCCGCCGTGCTGGCATTTCCTCTGCTGGCTGTTTCCTGCGGCTTGGGCATGGGTGGCAACGCCATCTATATGCTGGTGGATGTATCCGGCACATATCATCGGGAACTTCCCAGGGCCGTCAGCGCCGTAAAATATCTGCTTGCCAGAGCCAGGCCGAACGATTTTCTTGCGGTGGCGAAGATTTCCAGCCGGAGCTTTTCTGATCGGGAAATCATTTTTTCGGAAAAATTTCCGGACAGGCCCTCGGAGACCAATGCACGTAAGCTGGCGCTCAGAGAGAAAATTGACAGGCTGGCAAAAAGCCGTGCAACACTTCATACGGATATTCGTGGTGCACTTTACCAGGTAACGCATACTCTGGCAGCGCAAAAAAACCGCAGGAAGATCATGATTATTTTTTCGGATCTGGTTGAGGATATCAGCGCGGATGTTGATCGGAAAATGGCACTGCCGGATTTTTCCGGTGTACATGTTCTTGCCGTGGATATCATAAAATTGCGCAGCGACAACAAAAAACCTGATCGCTATTTCCGTCGAATTGAACGCTGGCGGCATGAATTTATGCAGGCTGGTGCGGCTGGTTTTCGGGTGGTGGATGATCCGGCCCAGTTGCCGGATATCATCCGGCAACTTGATTGATGTCGATGGTATGGGAGTCCGGTTGCTCTTTTGTATTTCCCCGCCGCAATGAAAAGGTACAGGAAGCATCGGCAGGATTCTCAAAAACGGGAGAGGGCGGGTTCCGCGCCGGAAAGCTGTAGGCATCGGGGCGGCATTTTGCCGCTCTTTCCTTTTCCGGTTATCTTCCGGTTAGCGAAGGAGGGCATGATATGAAGGGCTGCATTCTGATTCAAAATGTGTCATCCCAGTGCATTCCGGCTCTGGTGGCGGCAAAAACCTTTCAGCCGAAAAAAATTATCTGGGTTTATACACCGGAATTTGGCTCTGTACTGAACCGTCTGAAATCGTTCTGCAGCGATTTTGTTCAGGAGCAGGAGCAGTGGCGTGTGGATGCCCGTGATGCGGAAGCTCTGCACCGGGGCTTGTTGGAGAGGTTTGCCGTACTGAAGGTGGCCGGCGACAAGGTGATTTATCATTTGACCGGTGGCACGAAATCCATGTCATTGCAGGGATTATACAATCTCGGCACCTTCCGGCGAACATGGAATGTAACGGTGCAGGGCGTGGTAATGGATCCGCGTTCGCAGCATTTCGATGTCATCTATCCGCATCCGGTAAACAATGCGCTGCCCTGCGCACGCCTTTCGCTACGGCAGATTCTGGCGATCCATGGAAACGCCGTGCATACCTCCGGGCGATCATTGGAATTTCTGAGAAAAAGGCGGGAAATTTTTGAAAAGCTGCGAGCGCTGGCACCGGAAGTGCGCCGTGCGTTACACACTCGAAATATCGGCAAGAATAATGCAGGCCGGGTTGAGCTTGAAGGCGGTCGGTCTCTCCCCCGGCCCGTAGAACGTGCCATCCGCCTGGTCGGGGAAGCGGGGCTGGTGCGCAACATGGAGATCAGGGGCAACCGGGTGTATCATGAAGGAGCGGTTTTTGATAAGGATATTTTCGCATACGTGCGTAACCTCTGGATGGAGGACTGGGCAGGCGCCGTGCTGGCCGATGATCTTTCCGGCTGGGCGGGCGGTTTTGCCGGCGTGAAGGTCCGTTTCGGAAGGCGGAAGGGAAAGGGCGGGGATACGCAGGAATTTGATTTTCTCGGCGCACGTGACAACCGGCTGGTCTATTGGTCGTGCAAGAACATCCGGAAAGTGACTCCGGCGATGCTGTTCGAGGTGGATGCGTTGCGCGATGAAGCTGCCGGCGCGGATTTTCATGTGGCAGGGCTGCTGTATGCAGGGGAGTGCGGTGAGGGGTATAAGCTGAAGGCCGGACGTCTCGGTGTGCATCTGGTCCATGTGCATGATCCTGATGCGGCGGAGCAGGTGATACGTATCAGTGGCGGATAATCACTGGCTGAACAGCCTGCTTCCGATCCGGGCTGTGACTTTTGATATGTGCTTCACGGAGAGTTGCACTCCCGGCTTCTTTCATCAGGCGGCGTTGACAGCATGGTTGCGGCGCATGCTCGGCTCGCCGGACGATTACGATCTTCATCTCACGATTGACTGCCCGGAACAGGGAAGAAGGCATTTCCGGGCAGGCGATCATTATCATTTCACACTGTTTGCGCTCGGCGAAACGGGCAGGGCATGGATAAGCCTGCTTGTCACACGGTTGCTGTCGGATGCTGTTGATCTGAACTGGGATCGGCCTATGGCCTTTCGCAACAACTGGAAGCTGGAGCGTATCCTCTCCTGGCCTGATGCGAAGGAGATGGGAGCGGATGAAGCAATTGAAACGATTGAAGCCGGTCATGTGCAGGAGACGGTTGCCCTGTTGTGCGGGCAGCATGAAATAGCGATCCGGATTGTCTCGCCCTGGCGGGTATTGCGGGAGAGGAAGGTGGCAAGTCGGAGAAAGGGCGAAATGCGCTTTTGCCGGGATAGCAGCCACCTCCTGCCGGATAACGGCCAGCCTCTCTGGCTTATCAGGATCGGTGATACCCTGCGTGATCTGGCTCGTCGCCGTGGCGCGGTTGTGCCTGCCCGGAAAGAGAGCGGCGCTGTCCGTGCTTCCGGAGATCTGTTCTGGGTGGATGCCTCCTATTGCAATGCCGGGGGAGAACGCAAACCCATGGGCGGGGTGATGGGCATGATTGGCGGTATCAATCCGGCGGCATTGAGTGATGAGCAGTTAATGATGCTTGTCATGGGTCAATACCTCGGAGCAGGTCAGCGTCGTGCCTTCGGCTACGGGCGCTACCAGCTTGTTGACGGCAAGGGAAAACCGTTGTTCCGGCGCCTGCCGTCCGGCACGTTGCTGGAGCGGGCATTGAGCGACAGCAATCTTGAGCAGGCGCGGCTGATCGTAACTGCTAACCGGAAAGATGATGACGGCTTTCCCGATGAGGAGAGCGAACCCGATGCGGCGAAGGAGAGGGAGAGGCTGCACGCCATGGCCGAAAGGCTTGTGCGCGGCCGGTACGCCGTTCCTGCGTTGAATGGGTTCATCCATGAGGATGCCGACGGAGGATTGCGCCCACTGGCTGCTCCTCCCCTGTATGACCGCATTCTGCAACGCGCCGTGCATCAGGTGCTTTCACCGATGCTGGATACGTTGATGGATCATGGCAGCTACGGTTTTCGCGCCGGAAGATCCCGCTATCAGGTGCGTGATCTGATCCAGCGTCTTTACCGCGATGGTTACCGCTGGGTCTTTGAATCGGATATCCGCAGCTTCTTTGATACCGTGGCATGGCAAAAGCTGGAGGTGCGCCTGAGAGCGTTGCTGGGCGATGATCCCGCCGTATCCGCCATTCTGGACTGGATGCAGAGCCCTGTGCGATGGAAAAACCTGCTGATTCATCGTGATGGCGGTCTGCCGCAGGGTTCGCCGCTTTCGCCTGTGCTGGCCAATCTGATGCTGGATGATTTCGATCATGATCTGCGTGATGCCGGCTGCCGGCTGATACGGTTCGCCGATGATTTTGTCATTGTCGCCAGAAGCCGTCAGGCCGCAGAGCAGGGGGGCAGACTGGCGGAACATACAGGATGTCGGCCTGGCGCTGAAGGAGAGCAAGACCCGGATTGTCCCCTTCTCCGAAGGTTTCCGCTTTCTCGGCTTCATGTTTGTGGATGGCATGGCGGTTGAATCCGCTCCCCGGCGCAGTGAGGATGCAGGCCATCCGCCGGCGGGCAGTTGGCTGGCGCGGGCAATGCAGGAAGAAGATGCAAACGGCAGGGCGGATCTGCTGCGCGGTGAGGATGCCGTTGCGCTTGCCTCCTGTCAGGAGAGCGCTCGCCTGTTCATCTTTTGCGGTGAGCCGGCCATGGCCTTTACCCGGGGCGGTTCGCTCTGTATTGAGCGCGATGGGGAGATGCTGCACCGCATCCCCTGGAGCCATCTCGATGCGGTGCTTCTGTTTGGCCGTCACCATATCACGACACCGGCCCTGCATGAGGCCATGAAAAACCATGTGCCTGTCCATATGGCAACAGCTTCCGGTCGGTATCTCGGGGTGGCGGCATCGGGCAGGGCGGGCATGGATGCAAGCAGGCTGTGGCTTGCCCAGCAGAGCCGCTTCGGGAATGAGGCATGGGCGATGGCTGCTGCAAGAAGTATTATCGATGCCCGTATCCGCCATATGGCCGAGAATCTGAGGCGCCGTAAAGGCGTAAGCGGTTCGGAATGGAAGAGGGCACTCGATCAGGCATTGCGTCATGCCGCCCGTGCGGAGACGCGGGATGAACTGAACGGTGTCGAGGGCCATGCTACAAAAGCCTATTTTGCTGCGATGAAACCGTTGATTCCGGATGGGTTCGGCTTTCAGGGGCGCAAACGGCGGCCTCCGACCGACCCTTTCAATGCACTGTTGTCGCTTGGCTACACGCTGCTTTATGCCTATGTCGATTCGCTGCTGCGGGCGGATGGTCTCTTGCCTGTTTCGGGCTTCTATCACCGCTCGCATGGCTCGCACTCGGCGCTGGCTTCCGATCTGATGGAGCCGTTCCGGCATCTGGTCGAACGGGAGGCTCTGAATATGCTGACGGGAAAACGGCTGATGCAGGATGACTTCATACTGGATGGTCAGGCATGCCATCTCTCGGCTCCGGCGCGGCGCCTGTTTATCGGATCGCTGATCGAGGCCATGCTGAAGCCGCTAAAGGCCCGCGGAGGCGCCGAACCCCTGAGCAGCCTGGAGCATATCCATCGCCAGAATCTGTCGCTGAAGTTTGCACTGGCAGGCAAGGTCTCCGCATTCCACGCCTGGAGGATGCGGTGAGGGCGGTCTATCTTGTCTGTTTCGATCTGTCGGATGATCGAGTGCGCGCACGTGTCGGCAGGGAGTTGCTGAAATTCGGCTGGCGGGTGCAGGAATCGGTGTTTGAAATCATGCTGGATTCGGAAAACGAACTTCAGCAGTTGCGCGAACGTATCCGGAGTCTGCTTGACGGGGAGACCGAGGTACGCTTTTACCGCCTCTGCCTGAATTGCCGGAAAGAGTCGCACCGCATAGACGGGCTTGCCCTG
>CAZLJF010000053.1:0-10874 GCA_964559845.1 uncultured Zetaproteobacteria bacterium
CGGCTGCTGCAAATGGCTGCCTGCAAAAACTGGAATCATGGCTGAGCGACCGCCGTTTGCAGCGAAGGTGTTTGCCCGGAGAAGACGGACCTGGATGATACTGCAGGGCTCCCTGTGGGAGAGCAGGTCACTGCCAGGATTTTTATACAGAGGCCCATCGTTGAGCAAAGGCTCCGAAGGGGCTTTTTGTTGGTTCACGCATCTGAAAGCAATCGACACCATTTACGACTACACTTCACTGTCATGCTAAAGGAGTCGTCTATGCGTGGTTTAAAGGCAGCGCTTCTTTTCCTGTTTGCACTGACCATGGTAAATAGCAATGGATGGGGTGAAACGATGGATACGCAAACATACAAAACAGCGACATTTGCCGGGGGCTGTTTCTGGTGTATGCAGCCGCCATTCGATAATCTGGAAGGAGTGCTTTCAACAGAGGTGGGATATACCGGAGGGCATGTTGAAAACCCTACCTACGAGATGATTGGCAGGGGTAACACCGGTCATTACGAAGCGATGCGGGTGGTTTATGACCCCGCAGTGGTCAGCTATGAGAAGCTGCTTGAAACCTTCTGGTACAATATCGATCCCACGCAGGCCGATGGTCAGTTCGCGGATCGTGGTTCACAATATCATACGGCAATCTTTTATCATGATGAGACCCAGAAGGCGCTGGCGGAGGCTTCCCGACAAGCACTGGAAGAGTCAGGCAAGTTTGAGCGCCCAATTGTGACCAGACTGCTCAAGGCCGAAGCTTTCTACCCTGCCGGGCACTATCATCAGAACTATTACCGGACGAACCCGACGCACTATCAGCGTTACAAACAGGGCTCAGGCCGTGCCGGTTTTATCGAGCGAACATGGAAAGAGGTAGACAAATAATTTTATGAGCCGGCCAGCTTTTCGGATTCAATCAGTTCATCAAAATGAACACCGACCGTTGCAGTTTTCAGTGAAAAAGGATCATGCTGAATCCATATGATTGTGGCACTGCCATGCAGGGAGATGACAGCATTGTCCTGATTCGGGGGGATAATGCCAATCTCAAGGCGCTGCCCGATTTGATAACTCCCTGCCCTGTCCGTTTTGAAGCTGATGCCGCCATCGGATATGTCATGCAACCGCTCTGTTTTCGTGACCGCATCTTTTCCGCGAGGCGTTATCTCAATATCATAACTGGCCGGATGGCGCAAATGTTGACGTTGTTCGTGGCTACTCATCTTCTCTCTCTGCTGTCTTGCGGATAAAGGCATAGAACTCCTGCTCATTACCGCCGCTTAACGGAATAATTGCCATTTCAATCTCAAACTCGTTGCCATGCTTGTGTCGAGCTGTTGTGGTCACGGTTCTGTAAAGCCATGGGCCGCTGCCGCCTTTCAGGTAGTTACGCATCCCCTGAGCATGTGCCCGGTGGAAACGTTCGGGCACGATGGTCTCCATCAATGTTTTACCGATGGCATCGGAGTGTGACCAGCCAAACATCTTTTCAGCCCTGGGGTTCCAGTCGGTAATCACACTCTCTGCATTGATAGCGACATAGGCATCGTATGCTGTTTCAATGACACTGCGTGTCCGGTTCTGTTGTCTGGCAAGCTCCCCGTTTAGCTGTTGCTGTTGCCGAATGGCCCGGTGGGCATAGAGACCGAAGGCAATAAATGAGAATGAGACCAGCAGGCGCATCCAGGCTTCATGAATTTCGGGAGTGAAAAAGAGATCAAAAAATGTGCCTTCATCAAAAATAGCGACATGAATAACTGTTTCAACCGGCCAGTAGAGCAGGCCGAAAATGATGGCGTAAAGGCCAATGTGCATGCTGTTGCCCCGGATGTTCATTGGCAATCCGTTGTCAGTAACAGGTTAACAGTTGCATAACACATGCATGGAACATAGCAAAGAAGGGGCTGCCGATACCAGAAAAAATGTCTATTCCACAAAGCTGTAAAGCAGTTCTATTTCTTCCGCCCAGATAGTCTCATCAATAGTTTCAAGAACCATCGGAATATTATCGAAACGCTCATCATTCATAATATAGCGGAAGATGTCGAGGCCAAGATGGCCCTGTGTCAGGCTGTGGTGCCGGTCCACGCGACTGCCAAATTCGGTCTTTGAACCGTTCAGGTGCATGCCTCTGAGATAGCTGAAGCCGACAATACGCTCAAATTCGGCAAAGGTTTTTTCACACAGTTCGGCAGAGCGCAGGTCGTAGCCGGCCACGAAGGTATGGCAGGTATCCAGACAGACGCCGACACGGGATTTATTGTCCACCAGTTCAATAATGCGGGCGAGATGCTCGAAGCGGTGGCCCATATTGGACCCCTGCCCGGCGGTATTCTCGATCACAGCGACCACATTCCGTGTCTGCTCCAGTGCAAGATTGATGGATTCTGCAATCGTTTGCAGGCAATCATCCTCATCCATCTTCTTCAGATGGCTGCCGGGATGAAAATTAAGCAGTTTCAGCCCCAGTTGTTCACAGCGCCGCATCTCATCGAGAAAAGCGGCACGGGATTTTTCCAGAGGCTCTTTTTCAGGGTGGCCAAGATTGATCAGATAGCTGTCGTGCGGTAGTACATATTCAGCTGCAATGCCTGCTTTTTTCAGGTTGGCCTTGAATTGGGAGATGGTCTCCTCGCTCAGGGGCCTGGCGACCCACTGGCGCTGGTTTTTTGTAAACAGTGCAAAGGCCCTTGCACCGATTTTTGCTGCATTGAGCGGGGCATTCTGCACGCCTCCCGAGGCACTGACATGGGCTCCAACATATTTCATGATAATCTCCGCAGGTGAAGGTGGCGCAAGCATCGTGGATTGGCAAACTTTCTCAAGCCTTGAATTGTATAAAGAAACCGGGGCTATTTTCGACAGAGCCGTTAATATGCGAAAAAATTGACGGGAGAAACCATTTCTCCCACAGGAGCAGAGATGCAGATTGCAACAAACAGGGCGGTAACCATTCATTACACGCTGACCAATCAGGCAGGTGATGTCGTTGATTCATCCCGCAATGGTGACCCGCTGGCTTATGTCCATGGTATTGGCGCGCTGGTGCCGGGCCTTGAAAAGGAGCTGGAGGGCAAGTCTGCCGGCGATAATGTGGCAGTGACCGTGCAGCCGGAAGATGGTTATGGTCACAGAACGCCGGAGCTGATTCAGAGCGTGCCAAAGGAAGTGTTCCGGTTTGATGGCAAGATTGAAACCGGTATGCGTTTTCAGGCCGAAACCGATCATGGCATTGAGCTTGTGGAGGTTATTGCTGTTGATGATGAGAGTGTCACGATAGATGCCAATCACCCACTGGCCGGTGAGGTGCTTAATTTTGATGTTGATGTGGTCGCTGTGCGTGATGCAACTGCAGAGGAACTGGAACACGGTCATATTCACGGTGAGGGTGGCTGCCGGCACTGATTGCTGTTTGCACCACCGGCAAAAGGCTCTGTGTATCATAAGTGCCGGATCCTTTATTTAAGCGGCTGCAGATGGTGACGTGGAATCAGCCCGGTATAAGTTGACTCATTGTGAATTGTAACTACGATCATAGAAGTCATTTGCCACTCAGGAGTTTATCATGAAGAAGCCGGCCCTGTTTCTGTTATCGCTGTGTATGTTCGGCATGAATGCCCATGCGGCAGATATTCCCGAAGGTATGGGGGCGCTGCCGAAAGCTGTGCCTGTGCCTGCTGACAATCCAATGTCTGAAGCAAAGATTGAACTGGGTAAGAAGCTCTATTTTGAACCTGCGCTTTCAAAAAGCGGCCAGTTTTCATGTAACTCCTGCCATAACCTTGGAACCTGGGGCGTGGATAACCAGCGCTTCTCAATCGGTCACAAGTGGCAGCGTGGCGGGCGCAATGCACCGACAACATTAAACTCGGCCTTCTGGAGCAGGCAGTTCTGGGATGGTCGTGCGCCGCTGCTTGAAGATCAGGCCAAAGGGCCGCCGCTGAATCCTGTAGAGATGGCCTCTGATAGTGAGGCCGCGGTGATCGCTCGCCTGAAAGAGGCAGGCTATGCGCCGCTGTTTGCCGGGGTGTTCGGTAAAAATTCGCTAAATTATGATAATATGGCCAAGGCGATTGCCGCGTTTGAGCGCACGCTGGTTACTCCGAATGCACCATTTGACAAGTATGTTCGTGGCGAGCGTGATATCTCCAGGGCAGCCAGGCGCGGTATGCAGAAGGTGGCGGATATCGGTTGTACCTCCTGTCATTCCGGGCCGCTTTTCACCAGCAATGAGTTCGTGAAGTTTGCATATGGATCGGATGCCGGTTTGAAATCGGTGACCGGGAAAGATGAAGATGATCATCTCTTCCGGGTTCAGTCCTGGCGCAATGTAGCCATGACCGCACCCTATTTTCATGATGGTTCGGCGGCCACGCTGGATGAGGCCGTACGCACGATGGCCAGGGTTCAGCTGGATATGAAGCTGTCAGACAGGGATGTGGCGGATATTGTTGCTTTCCTGAAAACGCTGACCGGCGAGGCGCCTGAAGTAACATTCCCGGTGCTGCCGCGTCCGGCAGGATATGCGCTGGGCTGGCGCGATTGAGCGATGCCGGAGCGGCAATAAAAAAGGGGCCTGATTCAGGGCCCCTTGTCACTTCAGCTCGTATTCACCGTCTATATTAGCCGGCATAATCAAAATCCTTGAAGCCGATATAGAAAAATGCACCAGTGTAAATGGAGATAAATATTGCTGCAAACAGTAAAATATAGGGCATAATTAACCTCCTTCTATGGTTTGCAGGTAATAATAGCTGGCTTGTATTAGAGGGGAATGAGGCAAGTCTTAAAGCATCTTAATGTTCTGATACCTGACATGGCAGCAGGTGACTGCGATTAGTGATTAACAGGCCCTAATCTATACTCACCGTATGGACTCTACCGGGAGGCACTGGAACGGAACTGTGCCTGTCTCGAATATATTGTTAACAGGAGGAACATAGGCTTGCTGCGCAGGCAGCCGCCATGGGCATCGGTTGCGGTCCCGCTTTTTATCAAGGCGGAAACCAGATGAGAGAAATTGAAGATCACGATGATCAGTAGCCTTGTCATGGGCATATTCTATCTTTTTACGCGCTATCTGCTGCTGGAGATGTTCAGGTGGATATTGCCGGGGATGCACTAACAGCTATTTCCTGTCGCGGATCGATTCAGGCCAGCAGTACCGCAACGATGCCGGTAATAAAAATACCATCAAAGGTGCCTGCCCCGCCTATTGAAGCAATCGGTACGCCAAACTTCCGGATATCAGAAATACGCATCAGATCAGCTCCGATAATGACGCCGGTTGTGCCGCAGATATAGGCCAGCGGGGCACTGTTGGCGCTGTCAACCATAATGGCTGTAAAAGCTGCAGCAAAGGGGGCGGCAAATACCGGCATGCCGATACCAATGCCGGGCAATGGCCTGCTGATGGCGTAGGCAAAAGCGGAGACTATTGTAATAGCCAGTATAACGCGGCCAGCCTCAAAACCGGTATGGGTAAACAGGTAGAGTGAAAAGGTCAGTGGAATCAGGCAGCCGCCAACATTTACCATAATTTGCGTGCGGCCGGTAAAGGGGCGCAGAAGCGGGCGCAGCAGGCTGAACGTCGGACGTATCGCAAACCCTTCCGGTGGCTCTGTTGCCTTCAGGGAGAGAAGCGGCAGGTTAATCGCGCTTCCCAGCAGTGACGAGAAGAGTAGCAGTATGGCCGACTTCTGCGATAGCCCCAGCTTTTCAAAACTGATAGTGACGAGACCGACCTGTACAATCACCATGAGCAAAATCAGTACGGCAACAAAGGCAAACAGCAGTATCGGAGAAAAATTCGGGCGCATAACTACTAGTTTAGGTGAAGTGGATCATCTGTGCGGAGCAGCAAGGGAGACAGCTGTGGGAGGGAGAAGCAGACCCTCCGGCAGCCAGCTACTCTCTGCCTGCCGGGTTGTACTCCTGTGCTAGACTGGGAGTATGATTAACCTTGAACTGTTACTGCTGATTATCATCGCCAACGGAGTGCCGATTCTTGCATTTGACCTGTTGCGCCAGCGCTTCTCCATACCACTTGATATAGGAATATGCCTGCCGGATGGTGAGCGCTTGTTCGGGGTATCCAAAACGCTCCGTGGCCTGCTGCTCTCGCTGTTGATAACCGGTATCGCGGCTGAACTTGTCGGTCTCTCTTTGATGCTGGGACTGACTGTTGCCCTCTGGAGCATGCTGGGTGATCTGCTGTCCAGCTTTATCAAGCGCCGCCTGCGCATGTCTCCCGGCAGTCAGGCGCCTGGCATTGATCAGGTGCCCGAGTCGCTTTTTCCGTTGCTGGCTGTTGCCGGTCAGTTTTCCCTGTCAGGTGAGGAGATCATGGCTACGGTAATTACCTTCATAGTGCTGGAACTGCTGATCTCACGGGTTCTTTTCCGCCTGCATCTGCGTAAGCAGCCGCATTAACATGAGATAAAACAACGCACATACTCACTACTCCTTTCGCAGGTGGTGCAGGGTCACTTCCGGCAGGCAGTTGATACGGGCATCGACAATACATGAACCGCAACCGACCGAAGTGTAGCCGCGCATCTGGTGATAGTTCCACGGCCCCTTGCCCATATAGCGCGGACAGCGGGCATTGGTGGTGATAAAGATGCCGCCCGGCAGGCAGATCTGGCCGCCATGGGTATGGCCACAGAGCATCAGGTTAAAGTCAGAGTGTGCCGCCCGTTTATAAACCTCGGGAGAGTGCGACAGCAGGATTGATACTTCATCGGGCGGAATGTGCATCGCCGCCTTCTCCAGATTGTCCACCTGGTAATAGTGCGGATCATCAATGCCGGCAATGTGTATCCTTGCATCACCCCTTTCAATCGTGGTGGCCTCATTGAGCAGCATATGGATATCCATCGCTTCCAGTGCCTCAAGCATCTCGATGAAATCGTGATTGCCAAGCACACCGTAAACCGGTTTGTTGATCTCCTTGCGCACCCGCGCCATCTCGGAAATGGTCTTGTCGTAAGGGCCGCGTGTCTCCGCCCGGTAGTCGCCGGTCAGCACACAGATATCATACTCCAGTGACTGGATTCGGTGGATCAGCGCATCGGTGGTCTTTTCAGAGAGGTCTACATGCAGGTCACTTAAATGCAGGATCGTGAAGCCATCAAAGGCCTCAGGCAGCTCTTTCAGGTAGATGTCATGGTGCCGCAGCTGAATGTTGGCTGCATTGCGCCGGGCACGCCGGCGCATGCCGGATAGCCTGAGAGACAATTTGAGCAGGGCGTGGCCCAGCACCCAGTTTTCGATATGGAAGAAGGTGCGTCCCTGTCCGAACACCTGTGAGGCATGGTCGCGCTGGATACCGAGACGCTGTTTCAGGTGTAGCCGATCCAGCCGCTGTTCAAGAAACTTCATCTCCGGCTTTTCAGACATGAGTGGCTCCGCAAGCTTCCGGAGTGTTTGGCAAGGCGTATCGCATAGTTTGATTATAGCATCCTGTGGCGACGATAAGGCCGCACTCTGATCTTTCGGCATATGCGGGCTGCTTCGCTTCATGGTTTTAGAGGTGCCATGCAATCTTCATGGAGCCTCTCCGGGCGCCCTGTTCATGAAAAGGAGGCTCTTTTCCCTTTCATGTTGTCGGATAAGTTATAGATTGGTTTCTATGGCCGACGGTTTTCGCAGTGTACTATCATTTGATAACAGCTTTGTCACAGAGCTGCCGGGTGATCCGGAGGGTGCCAACATACCGCGACAGGTTCCGGGTGCCTGTTACTCCAGGGTGATGCCGACACCGGTCCGCGATCCGAAAACCATTATTTATGCCCATGAAGTGGCCGGACTGCTCGGCATTTCGATCGATGACTGTGAATCCCGGACCTTTGCCGAGGTGTTTTCCGGCAACCGGCTGCTTGCCGGGATGGAGCCTTATGCCAGCTGTTATGGCGGCCATCAGTTCGGCCACTGGGCGGGCCAGTTGGGCGATGGCCGCGTCATCAATCTGGGTGAACTGGTCAATGATGCCGGCGAGCGGTGGGTGTTGCAGCTTAAAGGTGCCGGCCTGACTCCCTATTCAAGAGGTGCCGATGGCCTGGCGGTGCTGCGTTCATCGGTGCGTGAGTTTCTCTGTAGTGAGGCGATGTTTCATCTGGGCGTGCCGACCACGCGTGCATTAAGTCTGGTAAGTACCGGTGAAATGGTGATGCGCGATATGTTTTATGATGGTAATACAAAGCTTGAGCCCGGCGCGATTGTCTGCCGTGTGGCGCGTTCGTTCACTCGTTTTGGCAGTTTCGAGATATTCACATCACGCCGGGATTTTGGCCTGTTGAAGCAATTGCTGGACTACACCATCCGTACCGACTTCCCGCATCTGCTTGAGTCGATTAAACCATCGGATGACGGGCATTCAGAGAGGCTCTATTTAAAGTGGTTTGAAGAGGTGTGCGCCAAAACAGCAGCACTGATGGTGCACTGGATGCGGGTCGGTTTTGTGCATGGCGTGATGAATACCGACAATATGTCGGTGCTGGGGCTAACCATCGACTATGGTCCTTATGGCTGGCTTGAGGGTTATGATCCGGGCTGGACGCCGAACACCACCGATGCCGAAGGGCGGCGATACCGTTTTGGCAATCAGCCGCAGATTGCCATGTGGAACCTCGCCAGGCTGGCGGAGGCGATCCATCCACTCATCGGAAAGAGCGAATTGTTGCAGCAGGCGCTGGAACAATATGCCGCTGCTTACGAACAGGGTTGGCGGCAGATGATGGCTTTAAAGCTTGGTTTCAAAAATTTTGAAGGGAGCGCCGATGAGGCGCTGATCGAAGAACTGCTTGAGATTCTGGTTCTGGTTGAGACGGATATGACTATCTTCTTCCGCAAGCTGGCCGATATTTCAGGTGATGCCGCTTCTGATCAATCCGCCGATCCGACTGGTGACGGGAAGCTGATAACGCCACTGCTCGCTGCCTGTTACGATCTGGATGATGCAGAAGGCGTCGATGCTGTCTATCGCCAGCGCCTTGGCCGCTGGATCTCTGCCTATATTGCCCGTATCCGCAGAGATGGCTTCTCTGATGAGGTGCGGCGTGCCCGCATGAACAGCGTGAACCCCAAATATGTGCTGCGCAACTATCTGGCACAGCAGGCCATCGACAGGGCGGAACAGGGCGATCATTCACTGCTTCATGAACTGCTTGAGCTGCTGCGCCATCCTTACGATGAACAACCGGGCAAAGAGCAGTTTGCCGAGAAACGCCCGGAATGGGCTCGTCATCGTGCCGGCTGCTCCATGCTCTCCTGTAGTTCATAATACTTGCTGCTTTTGCTAATTTCTCCGGGGCCTGTTCATACGTATTTAGATTGAAGCGCTGCACTCCATTTTGCGCCCTGTTGTGTTATTGCTCACGGATGTGCAACAGGCACATGATGCTCGCAATGCCTTGCAGCGTCACAAAAACGGGGGCATCAATACAATCGGAATGCCTGGGAGTTTGGCTTTAGAAAAAGGTCTTTGCCCTCCCACTTTTTTCTGTGGATGTGGCCAAGCAAAACGGTCGCCCGTATGGACGACCGCTGCAACATGCCGGACCCTCGGGGGAGGGGGAGGGAGAAAAGTGAGAGTCAGGCAGCCTTCTGTTTGGCGATCTCTTCGCGCACCTTGTTCATGTCGAGTGCTTTTGCCTGCTCGACAACCTTCTCAAGGGCGCTTTTCGGCAGCGCACCGGCCTGTGAAAAGATCACGATATTATCGCGCATCACCATCAGTGTCGGAATCGAACGGATATTGAAGTGTGCGCCGAGCTCCTGTTGCTCTTCGGTATTCACCTTGCCAAACAGGATATCATCATAATTTTCGGAGACAGCTTCAAAGGTTGGGCCGAACATCTTGCACGGGCCGCACCAGGGTGCCCAGAAATCAATCACTGCAATCTCGCTGTTTGTGACCTCTTTTTCGAAATTCTCTTTTGTCAGCTCAACTGTTGCCATGCATATCTCCTTTTTGTTCGTAATTATATGATAATATTCTAATATGTCAAGCGCCTGCCGAAGTGATGTTAAACTCTGTTCTGTTCCGGAACCTGAACAGCTTCCTTATGGGGTTCCATGATTTCACTTTCAAGTTGCCGGTTGCGTTATGGATTGCTTACATGGTTAAGCGTCTAAACGCACTGCAGCAGTGATAACTGCTCTGTCACGAAGCTTTCGACGGATCCTGAGTGTGCTAATTTGCTGCGTCAGGTTAGTATGCAGCCATGAAATTGAACCCATCCGAGATTCCCGAAGTTGCTATGCCTTTTATGCAGGAGGCCCACCTTGAAGAGGTGGCGATGCTGAACGAGCTCTATGATCTTTTTGATAAATCGAGGCAGGGGGAAGAGGTCTCCGGGTTGGCAGAGAAGATAGAGGCACTGGTTGTGCATACGCATGCCCATTTTGAACGTGAAAATGAAAAGATGCTGGCGCTGAGTTTCCCACCCTATCCGGTACACAAGCAGGCGCATGATGAGTATCTGAATGATATGGATGCCGTGGTGGCTGCATGGCGAGAGAGTGGTGAGTTGGTGCCCGTGATGGTTTTCTTTGAAGAGGCCACACCGGCGTGGTTGCAACAGCATATTTCCACCATGGATTTTGTGACTGCCAACTTTTTTGCCATGTGTGAAGGTAGCTGAAAATAGTTGCCGGAATTTCGTATTTTTCACCTGACTTCTTGAAAGCTAACATATAATTAGAGCCAGTTCCCCCACGTTTCTTCTCGATACATGGCCGTGTTGAAGCGGAAGATAATGCACAATCTTCCCGTATTGTGCCTCGGTTGGTTCCATCTGAACACACTATATAAATCACTATGGTAATGGGATGGTCCGTCCCGCACTCTCCCGTATCGGCATCTGAGTGCCAGAATG
>CAZLJF010000054.1:0-10635 GCA_964559845.1 uncultured Zetaproteobacteria bacterium
AACACCTGCCCAGCTTTTTCATCTGCTCAGGCGTCAGCATATAATCCGTATCCGTAAACCACTGATTATGATGGCGCCGAAGAGCATGCTCCGGCAGAAACTCTCGTTCTCTTCACTTGATGAATTTACCGCAGGCGAATTTCACTCCGTTTTAACCGAGTCGGATACGGAAATAGAGAGGGAGACTGTAAAAAGGCTGCTGCTCTGTTCAGGCAAAGTCTATTATGATCTGCTGGCAGCGCGCCGTGAACGCAACATCCAGGAGATTGCCATGGTCAGGATTGAGCGCCTCTATCCCTTTCCGTCCGAACGCCTGAAGGAAGAGGCAGCAAAATATCCGAATGCAAAAGAGGTGATTTGGGTACAGGAAGAGCCGGAGAATCAGGGTGCCTGGTATCAAATCAAGCATCATCTGAAGCGCTGCCTGCTCTCTCAGCAGAAAATTTCACATATTACGCGACCTGCTTCGGCAGCGCCGGCGGTCGGGTCGGCCAGACGCCATGCTGAAGAGCAGAAAGCTTTGGTTGATCAGGCATTGGACTTGGTGAGTGCTGAGTGAAGTCCTGTCAATCGCCTTTCAGGCAGGCTTTGCCTGTCCGGTTCGGCTATCCTGCCGGATGGTGGCAGCACTTTCATGGGTTGCCACAATGGATTTGAAGTTGTTTTGGTTGGGTCGTTAGGAGGCGTGTATGGCTGATGTTGAAATCAAGGTTCCAAGTCTTGGAGAGTCCGAGTCGGAAGCAACACTTGTCTCCTGGCTGAAGGCCGAGGGTGAGCCGGTTGCAGTTGATGATGTGTTGGCTGAAATCGAGAGTGACAAGATCACCATGGAGATTACCGCGCTTGATGCAGGTGTTCTTAAAACTGTGCACAAACATGCCGGTGATACAGTTGAGCCGGGCGAGGTGATTGCCTTGATTGACACCTCCGTTGCCGAAACCGTAACGGAAGTGGCCGGGAAGGTGCCTGTATCCACGCCGGAACTCGATAGCAGGGCAAGTGCAAGGAAAACGGCTGAAGCTGTTGTCGAAAAGATGCAGCGGGAGCCTGAAGTTACTGAACCGGAACCATTTGAAGCAGAACAACCCGGGCCTCTGCCGGGTGGAGATGAAAGGCTGGAAGAGCGGGTGGCGATGAGCGGCCTGCGCAAACGTATCGCCACTCGCCTGAAAGAGGCCCAGAACACAGCGGCCATGCTGACCACCTTTAATGAAGTGAATATGCAGCCGGTGATGGATCTGCGCACAAGATACAAGGATAAGTTCAGGGAGAGGCATGGTGTTGGTCTTGGATTCATGTCGTTTTTCATCAAGGCGTGCGTGCATGCGGCATCACAGTTTCCGGCCATGAACGCCTTTATTGATAGTGAGGAGATTGTTTATCACAACTACATGGATGTTGGTATTGCCGTTTCAACAGAAAAGGGGCTGGTTGTACCGGTGTTAAGAGATGCAGGGCAGATGAGTTATGCCGAGATTGAGCAGGGCATTGCATCATTGGCAGCTAGGGCCCGTGATGGTGGTCTGATGCCGGATGACCTGAAGGGCGGAACATTCTCGATTACCAATGGCGGCGTGTTCGGTTCCATGCTCTCCACTCCGATTCTGAATCCGCCACAGAGTGCTATTCTGGGCATGCATACGATTCAGAAACGTCCGGTTGTTGAAAATGACCAGGTGGTGATTCGCCCGATGATGTATCTGGCGCTTACCTATGACCACCGGCTGATTGATGGCCGTGAAGCCGTGCAGTTCCTTGTTGCCGTGAAGGCGTATCTGGAACAGCCGGGCATGGCATTGCTGGAGTTGTAATCTACCGCCATCTGAAACGACCAAACTGCAAAGAAGTCAGGAGTTTGATGATGCGTTGGTTGTTTTCTGTTTTTTTGATGATGGCGGCATTCCCTGCCATGGCCGTAGAGGTGATTGAACTGCACCAGACCAGCTGCCAGTTCATCGAGCCGGAGGGGGGTGACCGGCACTACAGGGGTGACAGCTATGAAGCCTGCCGCTCATTCAATAACCGGACAGGGGAAGAGCGCCTGAACAGGGCGGAGATTCTGAAACTGAAACCGGGCGAGTATCTGTTTCGTATTCATAACCGGGATGTGCCCTATCTGCTTGGTTTCTGGCTGCGTGGAGAGGGAATCGGGCGCCTGACGCTTCCATCTGTCTCCGGTGGCGGTATCAAGACAGGTGGTTACGGAGATTACCGGATTACGCTTGAGGAGGGAGAGTATCTCTACTCCTGCCCGTTGAATCCGACACCTGATTACAGGCTGGTGGTGCAATGAATCATATGATGAAACGACTATTGCCACTGCTGCTGTTACTTGCAGTCATTGTACTGTTCTTTATCTTTGATCTGGGTCGTTTCCTTGGTTTTGAGGCGCTGCGTGAACACCGTCAGGCTCTGCAGGTGTTGGTAGAGGCCTATCCGTTTGTGGCGCCGCTTACCTATGTGGCCATCTATATCGCTGTGGTGGCGTTTTCCCTGCCGGGTGGTGCGGTCATGACGATGTCCGGCGGTCTGTTGTTCGGTGCCGTGGCAGGAGGACTTTATGCTGTGGTTGGCGCAACACTGGGGGCGACGGCAATTTTTATGATCGCCAAAACATCCGTGGGCGACTTTCTTCTGGCCCGGGCTGGAAACGGCATACAGAGAATGCAGAAGGGTTTTTCCGAGAATGCCATGAGTTACATGTTTGTGTTGCGTCTGGTGCCTCTGTTTCCATTCTTTCTGGTGAATCTGGTGCCGGCATTTCTGGGTGTTTCATTACGCATTTACCTGCTGGCAACATTCTTTGGCATTATGCCGGCCACATTTGTTTATGCGCTGGCCGGCAGCGGTCTGGGCAGTGTGTTTGATCGGGATGAGGCCTTTTCAGCGGCAGGCATCCTGACTCCTGAAATGATCGGAGCCCTGACAGGTCTGGCGCTGTTGGCGCTGCTGCCGGTCGCCTATAAGTGGTTCAAGGGGAGCGATGATTCCCATGGTGCGCAGCATGGGTCAGCAGATTAAAATGATTGAAGCGGATATCTGTGTGATTGGTGCCGGTTCCGGCGGACTCTCCGTTGCCGCCGGTGCCTCGCAGATGGGCGCGGATGTGGTGCTGATTGAAAAGGGTGAGATGGGTGGCGACTGCCTGAATACGGGGTGTGTGCCATCCAAGGCTCTGCTGGCTGCCGGACATGCGGCGCAGAATATGCGTGAAGCGGCGGCATTTGGTGTGAATGCGGTTGAACCTGTCGTTGACTGGGCCAGGGTGAATCAGCATGTACATGATGTTATCGGGGCAATTGCCCCGAATGATTCGGTGCAGCGCTTTGAGGGGTTGGGTGTCAACGTTATACAGGCTGCGGCAACGTTTATTGATGGGAAAACGGTTGAGGCAGGTGATCTGCAGGTGCGCGCCAAATATTTTGTGCTGGCAACAGGTTCATCAGCATTTGTACCCCCCATTGAAGGGCTGGAGCAGGTCGAATATTTCACCAATGAGAATATTTTTGATAATAAAGAGCCCATTGATCACCTGATTGTCATTGGTGGCGGGCCGATTGGCATCGAAATGGCGCAGGCGCACAGACGGTTGGGAGCCAGGGTGACGGTGATGGAGGTGGCGCGCCTGTTAATCAAGGATGATCGCGAACTGGCGCAGACGGTAATTGATTGTCTGGCAGATGAAGGGATCACGTTTTACGAAGGGGGGCGCAATCTCCGCTTTGAAAAGAGTGCGGAGGGCATCACTGTCTATTGCGAGATGGATGAGGGCATTGCCTGTGTACAAGGCTCTCATCTGCTGATTGCGACTGGCCGGCGTGCCAATGTGGACGAGTTGACTCTTGAAGCGGCAGGGGTTGAATACTCACTGCACGGGATTGGGGTGGATGCGCGATTAAGAACATCCAACAGGCGTATATTTGCCATTGGTGACGTGGCAGGGCCGTATCAGTTTACCCATATGGCCGCCTATCAGGCGGGTATTGTGATTCGTAACATGCTGTTCAAGTTGCCTGCCAAAGTGGACTATTCAGCCGTTCCCTGGGTGACCTATACCGATCCGGAACTGTCGCATGTCGGCATGACCGAGACTGATGCCAAAGATGCAGGCAGAGATATGCGTGTGCTGCGCTGGAAGTTTGATGAGAATGACCGGGCGCAGGCAGAAAAGCGCACCGAGGGCATGATCAAGGTGGTTACGGAAGCCAATGGCCGCATTTTAGGCGCTACGATTGTCGGCCTGCATGCAGGCGAGCTGATTCAGCCGTGGGTGTTGGCGATCAGCCAGAAGATGAAGATTGGTGCCATGGCTTCGATGATTGCGCCATACCCGACACTGGCCGAGGTGAACAGGCGTATTGCCGGCAGTTTCTATACCGACAGGCTGTTTTCAGAAGGCACAAAAAAACTGGTCCGTTTCTTGATGCGCCTCTCCTGATGTGGCTGCTGCTTGTTGCACTTTGCCTCTTTGTCTCTTTGCCAATCGCCTCTGCGGGCAAAGCTGACTGGTCTGCCTGGCAGGGGATACTTCACGACCATGTCCGACCGGGCATGAAACATGATATTAAATTGGCTCTGGTCGATTATACTACCATTCGCAGTGATCCCCGCTGGCTTCAACTGCTGCAAAACACTTGAATCCTTCAACCTCTCCGAACTATCAAACAGAGAAGAGAGACTCGCCTTCCGGGTCAATGTTTACAATATCCTTGCGATCAAGGTGGTGCTGGATCACTGGCTGCTTGCAGGCATTAAAGATGCAGGCAACCGGCTCAGGCCTGTATGGAAGATTGATGCAGGCGTGGTTGGCGGCAAAATGCGGGCGTTGCATAAGGTTGGGCATGAGTTTTTGCGAAAGATGGCTGAATCGTGCATCCATTTTTGACTGGTTTGAGGAGGATTTTGAGAAGTCCGGCGGGGTAATGGAGTTTGTTGGAAAAGATATATCAATCAGAAACAACGAAAACTTTGGCGGCTACCTGAACTATGATTGGTCACTAAATGCTACATCCCCTCAATAAATTACTTGCCACCTCTGGTGGAAAAGGTCTATAACTAGACGCTATAGACACCTTTAGGAGGGAGTTATGAGACGTATTTTATTTCTGTTTTCAGCATTTATGCTATTATCAACCCAGGTTTTTGCTTCCGGTTTTGCGGTAAAAGATCAGGGAACCAAAGCGATGGGGATGGCCAATGCCTTTACTGCTGTGGCCGATGACGCATCAGCCGCATGGTATAATCCTGCTGCACTCGCATTTCAGGATGACTCATCATTAACGGTTGGTGGACAGTATGTGATCCCGACTGTGGAATATACATCACCTGCGGGTGTTCTATCCACGATGGACAAAAAGAATCATCTAATTCCTTTTGCATATATCAGTTATAATCATGACGATTTACCAGTGACACTTGGTCTGGCTGTGAATGCGCCCTTTGGTCTCTCAACAGACTGGACAAATTCCGGCGCTCCATTTGATCCGTTAACCGGTGGAATTACCTTTTCAGAGATTCAGATGATCAATCTCAATCCTGTTGTTTCGTACAAGTTGAATGATCGTTTATCAATTGCTGCAGGTATTATGTATTACAAATTAAATAAGGTTGCTTTCGATAGCACGATTCTTACCCAGCACGGGAATGGCGATGGTTGGGGTGGAAATGCCGCTCTTTTCTATAGAGGTGATGCGTTTGACGTAGGCGTAACCTATCGCAGCCGTGTAAAGGTCGATGTGAAAGGAACCGCAACTGGGATTGGTGCATTTGCTCCATTTGGCTCTACTAGTGTCACCACATCAATAACATTGCCGGACATGGCGAGTGTGGGCGTTGCTTTTCATCCTGCGGACGATTGGCTGGTCAGTGCCCAGTATGACTGGGTAAACTGGAAGACGTTTGATCAGTTGAATTTTACTCGTGCTGCAGCGATTGGTCCTATCGGTACTTCAACGATTGTAGCTGAAAACTGGAAGGCCTCCAATTCATTCAGTGTCGGTGCCGAGTGGGCCTATAATGAGAAGATGCGCGCCCGTTTTGGTTATGCATATGAGCAGACACCAGTCAACGATGCTAACTTTTCTCCCCGTATTGCCGATAATAATCGCCATTTCTTTACTGTAGGCTACGGCTACAGCATGAATGAGGATACCGTGATTGATCTTGCCTATGGCTACATCAAGGTGTCTGATCGGAGTCAGACAGCTTCTCCACTAGCAACAGCACGTAATGGCACATATAAATCCTATCTACATGTTGTTTCGGCATCACTCTCATATCATTTTTGATTCGGAGTCATCCGTGATAGTTCTGAGAAGGGGCCTTTGGGCCCCTTTTTTGTGCTTGTTTTTCAGAAAATGAAAGATAAGTAGCCTATAATGGTGACAAAGAGTGAAAAGCTGATTTCACAGGAGGCCCAAGATGCAGTGGATTGTACTGGTAGCCATGATATTGATTTTGCTGGTGCTGATGGCCCGTTTCCGGGCGCCATTGATGAATTGGACGGTTGGGATTGCACTGGCCCTGGTTGTCTTGCCTCTGACAGGGTTGATCGGCATGGGGTCGGCTTTGGCGCTCTGGGTTGTGTTCCTGCTGGTCTTTATTCCGCTACATGTCGATGAGTTGCGCCTTCGCTGGCTGACCGAGCCGCTCTTTCAGCATATGAAAAAGTCACTGCCGCCGATGTCTGAAACCGAGCGTGCGGCGATGGAGGCGGGTAATGTCTGGTGGGATGCGGAGCTTTTCCAGGGAGACCCGGACTGGAAGAGGCTTCTTGATACGCCTGCCCCGGTTTTAACCGATGAAGAAACTGCTTTTCTGAACGGCCCTGTCGAGGAGTTGTGCAGCATGCTGGATGACTGGGAAATTACGCATAAGCGCAATGATCTCTCACCGGAGACATGGGCATTTATCAAGTCCAACAGGTTTTTCGGCATGATTATCCCCAAGGAGTATGGCGGTCTCGGGTTCTCTGCCTATGCCCATTCTCAGGTGATTCAGAAGATCGCCAGCCGCAGTGTGACGGCCACAGTAACCGTCATGGTGCCGAACTCACTAGGCCCTGCTGAACTGCTGCTGAATTATGGAACAGAAGAGCAGAGAAATCATTATTTGCCGAAACTGGCAAGTGGTGAGGAGGTTCCATGTTTTGCCCTGACCGAGCCGCAGGCCGGCTCCGATGCCGGCGCCATATCCGACAATGGCATTGTCTGCAAAGGCGAGTATCAGGGAAAAGAGGTGCTTGGTTTCCGGGTGAACTGGGAGAAGCGCTATATCACACTCGGGCCGGTTGCAACCATACTCGGACTGGCATTTCATGCCTATGATCCGGATCACCTGCTCGGGGAGAGGGATGATCTTGGTATTACCTGTGCGCTGGTGCCAACCGATACAAAGGGTGTAAAGATCGGCAGACGTCACTACCCGCTCGATTCGGCATTCCAGAATGGCCCCAATTCGGGCAGGGATGTCTTTGTACCGTTTGAATGGGTGATTGGCGGGCAGGAGAAGATTGGCCATGGCTGGCGCATGCTGGTTGAGCGGTTGGCGGTTGGACGTGGCATTTCGCTTCCCTCGATGAGTTGCGGCGGTGGCAAGCTGGCAAGTTATACCACAGGCGCCTATGCCCGGATTCGCAAGCAGTTCAGGCTTCCTATCGGCCGGTTTGAAGGGGTTGAGGAGGCGATGGCACGGATCGGTGGCCTGACCTACATGATGGATTCAGCCCGTATGCTGACACTTTCGGGCCTGGATCAGGGGGAGAGGCCATCGGTGGTCACTGCCATTGTGAAATATTATCTTACTGAGGGGATGCGCCAGGTGGCCAACGATGCCATGGATGTGCATGGCGGGCGTGGCATCTGTCTGGGGCCATCCAATTATCTCGGGCGCCTCTACCAGTCGGTTCCTATTGCCATTACCGTTGAGGGTGCGAATATTCTGACGCGCAGCATGATCATCTTCGGGCAGGGAGCGATGCGCTGTCATCCATATGTGATGCGTGAAATGGATGCGCTGGCCGGTGAAGATGAAGAGGCGTCACTTAAGCAGTTTGATGCACTGCTGTTGAGTCATCTGGCTTATGTAAGCGGCAATGCTGCCCGTTCATTTGTCTATGCGCTGACCGGCGGGCATCTGGCGCCTTCGCCTGTTTCGGGGGAAGTATCCGGCTATTACCGGCAACTGGCCCGTTTTTCCGCAAGCTTTGCCGCCATTGCAGATGTCTCGTTGCTGGTTCTGGGTGGAGCCCTGAAACGGAAAGAGAAGCTTTCAGGCCGCTTTGCGGATGTGCTGGGTTACATGTATCTCTGTTCATCTGTATTGAAGCGCTTTGAAGATGCAGGACGTCCGCAGGGTGAGTTGCCGCTGGTGCACTGGTCATGCCAGCATGCACTGTTTCAGATTCAACAGGCGCTGCACGGTATCATCCGCCATTTTCCGGTCAGGGTGATTGGCTGGATGCTACGGGTCTGGACATTTCCTCTGGGCAGGCATCTGAATCCGCCATCCGATCAGCTGGGGCATCAGGTCGCCCGACTGATGATGCAGCCCGGCAAAGAGAGATCTGCGCTGATGGATGGCATCTATCTGCCGGATGATGCAGCAGATATTGTCGGACGACTGGAGCATGCCCTGACACTGACACTGCAGGCTGATAAGATTGAACAGCGGCTGAGGAGATCTGGGCATGTTTTCCATGCATCCGTAACCTATGAACAGTGGCTTGAAAAGCTTCTTGCAGATGAGCTGATCTCAAAAGATGAGATGGGGTTGCTGAAGAAAACATACCGGGCTGTACGCTCGGTTATTATGGTTGATGATTTTCCACCTGCCCGGAAGCGGAAAAGCTAAAGTCCGGAGCTGATTTTCCAGCCATCGGAACTTTTAGTCAGTATCAGCTGTTCGCGCTGTACAATCTGCCGCCACTGGCCATCAGCAAACACTTTTAATGTATAAGACTGCTCGCACAGGGCCTGCCTGTCGTTCAGTTGCCTGATCTGGCGATCATGTGAGGACATTTCAGCACGCTCAAACTTGTCAAACAGGGATACCATCTGGGCAACGATATCGACCTTGCTGCGTCCGTTGTCGTTGTAATCGGCGGCTATCAGTATACTGTACTCGGGGATACTGCGGTGACTGATAGCCCGATCCCGTGCATCCATTAGCCGGGATATCTCGTTTTTGTCAAAGTCCCCGCAGGCGACCATGCCGGCAGCGGCAGAGATGAGCAGTATTGTCAGGTATCGACGGTGTTTCAGAGCGAACAGCAACTTAGTCCCACGCTATATGTCTTATAAAAAATCTGCAGCCCTGCTGCTCCATTCACTATTCGGGTAGTTGTGGCGCAACAGCATGGCGATTTCACGTGCGCTTCCGGTAATGCCCAGTTTTGCATAGGAGGCAGCCAGATAGTAGAGAGCCTCTTCAATGGCCGGTGTTGTCTGGTACTTCTCCAAAATAATCTGAAAACGGTTGGCTGCAGCAACATAGCGCTCTTTGCCGAAGTAGTATTTCCCCACTGTAAGCTCATGGGAAGAGAGCTTGTTGTAGAGGCTCTGCAAGCGTGATGCGGCATCCCTGGCATAACTGCTCCCAGGGTGCTGTTTGATCAGTTTTTTAAATGCATCAATCGTCAGTTTCGTTGCAGACTGGTCATTGTCGGCATCGGAAACCTGTTTATAGTGACTCATGGCCAGAAGGTATTTGGCATAGGCCACATCCGGATGCCTGGGATGGCGTTTTACGAACTGCTGCGAAAGGGTTTCGCTTAAAATAAATTCACCGGATTTATAGGCGGCAAAGGCGCGCAGAAGTTCGGCCTGTACGGCATACTGGCTGTATGGGTGCTGGGCTGAGAAGTTCCCAAGAAAAAGATTGGCCTTTTCATAATCACCGTTGTCCAGCATCCGCTTGGCCTTTTCATAATCAATTTTGGCGGACTCGGAAGGGGGAAGTTCCTTGGCGGAGCATGCAACAAGTGCGGATATCACGGCGAAACAGATGACAAACTTTTTCATGTGAGGGACTCTAAATGGCATCGGCCAGCGCGACAACGGCCAGATGCCGTCCTGTCCTGCCATGATCGCGCCGGTAGGAGTAGAAGCGGTCACGGTTGCAGCAGGTGCAGGCATGATTTGATTCAATACATGCTTTATCGATACCCGCCTCCTGAAGCTGCATGGTGTTGATAGCTGCAAGATCGGCATGGGGCTTCATATCACTTATAATGGCCTGCCCGGCATGTTGCGCGCTTTTTGCCAGTTGATCTGCAGCATCTTCGCCAATTTCGAAACAGCATGGGCCGATCGATGGCCCTAATGCGGCATGGATATGTTCGATAGTCGCTCCCTGCTGTTGCATCAGTCTGACAGCATTGATGACAACCTGTTTTGCTGTGCCGCGCCAGCCTGCATGCACTGCGGCTATGATACGATTGACAGGGTCAGCCAGCAGTATGGGCAGGCAGTCTGCCGTGCGGACTGCCACCGGGCAGCCCGGTTCGCTGCTGATGAGAATATCAGCAGGCGTCTTGTGAACATGCCCCTCTCCACTGCAGATGAGGTGGCCGATGCCGTGTTCCTGCTCAGCCTGATGCGGCCGGGCATTCAGGCCGCTATGGGCCATGAGTCGCTT
>CAZLJF010000055.1:0-10387 GCA_964559845.1 uncultured Zetaproteobacteria bacterium
TCTGGCACATTACGATGCCGTTTAGGGAGCGGGACGGACCATCCCATTACTAAACGGTGCTTATTTGCGCCGGATATGGTTGATCAATGTTTAACCGGACAGCAGTGTTACGACATGAAAAAAGCCACGTGCGTTATATCTGTTTCATGTTAACCATACAGATAACATGCGCATAACTGCGGGAATCTATCGCGGACGTATACTGCATGTGCCTGATCTTCCCGGCCTGCGTCCCACGCCATCCAGAGTGCGCGAAGCACTCTTCAACATGCTTGGCGATATCGGCGGCTGGAAGATGCTCGATCTTTTCTCCGGAACCGGAATCATGGCGATTGAATCAATCTCGCGGGGAGCGGCCTCCGCTACCTCCATTGAGCAGCATCATAAGGCCTGCCGACTGATGCAGCAGAGCCGCGAGCAACTACAGCTTGAAAACTGGGAGATTGTGAAGGGCGCACTGCCTGCTGCATTGAACCGGATTGAAAACAGCTCCTTTGACCTGATCTTTGCCGATCCTCCTTATGACCGGGGCATTGCCGGGAATATTCCTCAATGGCTGGATAAAACCGGGATCAGGTGTCGCCAGCTGGTGATCGAGGAGTCATCAAGAGCCAAACCAGCCTGGCCTGAACACTGGACGCTTACCCGCTCAAGACGTTACGGTGACACCTGTTTACATTTTTTATCACCCGAAAAATAACCATCCATGGTATTTTTCTTATCGGAAAGCCAAATTGCTATTTGCCTTTCCTTACAAAATGGCAGATAACTGCCCTTTTGACAGCATATCCATCTACCGCAGACAAGAGGAAACACGATGAAACGGACAGCCATTTACCCGGGAACCTTTGATCCGATCACGCTCGGCCATGTCGATGTGGTCAACCGCGGCCTGAAGCTGTTTGACCGTGTCGTCATCGGAGTGGCTGAAAATCCGAAGAAGGAGCCGATGTTTAATCTTGAAACACGCCTGCAGATGGTGCGGAAAACTTTTGCCGGTGAGGCCAATGTGGAAGCGGTCTCCTTTACCGGCCTGCTGGTTGATCTTGCCCATGAGCAACACGCAGATGCGATTCTCCGGGGCCTGAGAGCTGCGTCAGATTTTGAATATGAGTTCCAGATGGCGACAATGAACCGGCGCCTTGATGAAAAGATCGAGACCTGTTTTGTCATGGCGCGTGAGGATTACACCTTTGTCTCATCCCGCTTTATCCGTGAAATATCCGGCATGGGCGGCGATGTCTCCGAGCTTGTCCCGGCAGCGGTTGTTTCCTATCTGAAGTAATTTGCCCGGACATTCAATCAGGCATCCGCCTTCATATCCGGCGCAGACACTCACAATCAACACACCCTTCCGGATTCGGTTCTTTCTGCATGTTCATGACGGACAATCTATAATCATCCTGACGCGCATGGCTTTTTACCACCCCGTGATATGAAACATATTATCTCGAAGTGGTAAAAAGCCATACGTATTGTATTTGTTTCATGTTATAGGGAGGCCTCATGTTGATTTGGCATCAGTGGCTCACATCAAATCCTGTGATGATTCTGATAACTCTTATATAACATGCTTTCAGCACTTTTTCACCCGCTGATGCCAGCAATATATTGCATCAAAGGCATTTTGGAATAACAACTTGCGATTCGGGAAGCAGGCAGAATACCCGAAAGAGGCCCTATGAACCTGGTTGCCTTGTATGAGAAGCTGGTAATAGAGAGGCCTCTGCTGACCCTCTCACTGTTGGGAGTGCTGTTACTGCTGTTCGGTGCATATATCCCTGAATTCGAACTGGATGTTTCAGCCGACTCCTTGGTTCTGGAAAATGATGCCGCTCTTGATTACTACCGCAATATCCGCGCCCGTTATGGCTCGGATGATTACCTGATCGTTACCTACACCCCCAAAGAGAAGCTCTTTTCTGAAACAAGCCTGCAGCGGCTCCATGCGTTGCGAGACCGTCTGCGCGGGATCGACGGTGTTGAATCGGTGGCGACCATTCTCGATGTGCCGCTGCTGGAAAGTCCGCCGATCTCTCTGGACCGGTTCAGTGAAGGCGCACCGACACTGGAGCAGCCGACAACAGATCGTCTGTTGGCAAGTCGCGAGTTAAGGGAGAGTCCCCTCTACCGGAATCACCTGATAAGCCCCGACGGAGAGACTTGCGCTATCCGGATCCAGCTACAGCGCGACGAAACCTACCAAAATCTGCGTCGACAGCGTGACCAGCTTCGCGAGAAGAGGCTGGGCAGCGAATTAACGGCAGCGGAGAGACGGCAACTGGTCTTGCTCAATGATGAGTTCGACCATTACAGCAGGCAGGTGATGGAGAAAGAGTCGGAACTGATCCGTGCAGTTCGTGCAACAATGGACAACTACCGTGAGTATGCTGAACTGCATCTGGGCGGCGTGCCGATGATTGTTGCTGACATGATGCGCTTTATCCGCCACGACCTGACCACCTTCGGCTTTGCTGTACTGGCCATTCTGGCACTGATGCTGGTGATTATTTTCCGCAGGATTCACTGGGTTCTGCTGCCACTGCTGACTGCGGCGGCAACCGCCATTGTCACCACAGGCTTTCTGGGCATGGTCGGCTGGCCCGTGACTGTGGTCTCTTCAAACTTTCTTGCTCTGGTTCTGATCTTCAGCCTGTCGCTGACTATCCACCTGATTGTGCGATATCGTGAACTGCACAGGCAGCAGCCTGACGCCACCCAGCGCATACTGGTTAGCGCTACGTTGCGCAGTAAGGCAGCACCCTGCTTCTTCACCGTCCTGACCACGATGGTCGCCTTCGGTTCACTGCTGGTCAGCGATATCCGTCCAGTCATTGATTTTGGCTGGATCATGGTCTTTGCAATGGGCGCATCCATGCTCCTCGCCTTCACACTCTATCCCGCCACACTGATGCTGATTCAGCCCGGACGGCCACACCGTGGACGGGATATCATAGGCGCCATTACAGGCGCTTTTGCCCGGCTGGTCGAACATCACGGTGGCAAACTACTGCTGTTTACAGCATTGCTTGTTGCGTTCGGTGCCATCGGCATGTCACGGCTGACGGTTGAAAACCGCTTCATCGACTATTTTCACAGCTCCACCGAAATTTTCCAGGGAATGAAGCTGATTGATGAAAAGCTGGGAGGCACTACGCCGATGGATATTATTATCGATGCTCCTGCAGACATAAAGGCCGAAGAGGAGTGGGATGATCCCTTTCCCGATGAAGAGGATGGCGGCTTTGCCGCCTCCAGCTACTGGTTCAATACGCTCATGCTGGAGGAGATAGCGTCCATTCATCGCTATCTCGATGAACTGCCTGAGACAGGCAAGGTACTCTCCCTGCACACGGCCATGACAATGTTGGAACGCCTGAAAAAAGATGAGGAGATAGACAATTTTTTCCTGTCGATGCTCTACAAACGCCTGCCGCCGGAAATCATGTCGCAGATGATCTCCCCCTACCTCTCCGGGGACGGGCAGCAACTGCGCATCGCCGTACGTGTCTATGAATCCGATGTCGGACTTAACCGCAAAAAGCTGTTGGACAAAATCCGCACCCATCTGAACAGTGACAGGGAGAAGTATGGTGAGCAGGTACATCTGTCCGGCATGGTGGTACTCTACAACAACCTGCTGCAGAGCCTCTTTCGCTCACAAATCCAAACCCTGGGCATGGTTCTCCTCGCCATCCTGATCACCTTTGCCCTCGTCTTCCGCTCACTCAAGGTGGCTTTCATCGCCATCATCCCCAATATCATCCCTGTCGTACTGGTGTTGGGTCTGCTGGGTGGGTTCGGCATCCCGCTGGATATCATGACAATCACGATCGCGGCCATCACGGTGGGCATTGCCGTCGATGACACCATCCATTATGTCTATCGCTACCATGAAGAGTGGCTGAAAGATGGCGATTACCGGGCCGCCGTTGCCCGGGCTCACAACACTATTGGCCGCGCGATGTATTACACCACCATCACCATCACCATCGGCTTCATTGCCATGGTGCTGTCAGATTTTATGCCGACGATCTGGTTCGGCGTGTTCACCGCCTTTGCCATGATCAGTGCCCTGTTGACGAATATCACTGTGTTGCCTGTCATGCTCAGAATCATGAAACCGTACGGGAGGCTGCAGTCGTGTTAGGGCTGTAAAGTCTGCGGCCGCAACTCCACTGAGGCCCACTCCTCCTGTATATCGGTGCGGATAACTTCCATTCCCGCATCCATATATGCCTGACTTACCATCTCCACCTGCTCCCTGAGCAGCCCGGAGAGCAGCAGATGTTTGCCGGCACATTTCACAAGTTTCGGTGCCATCTCAATCAGAGGGCCTGCCAGAATATTGGCTGCCACAAGATCGAAAGTCCGATCCGGCGGCGTATCAGCAAGCATCGACTCCAGCTTCACCCCGTTAATGCCTGCATTCACACGGCTTGCCTCAACCGAGACCGGGTCGTTATCAATGGCTACAATCCCTGTTGCACCGAGCTTTCCGGCAGCAATGGCCAACAGCCCTGAGCCGGCACCCATATCGAGCATGCTTGCAGGTGCCCCTTCAGCACAGAACCGCTCAATCGCCTCAAGGCAGAGCCGTGTCGTGGCGTGTTGTCCGGTGCCGAAGGCCATGCCCGGGTCGAGCACAATATCGATATAGTCGCCTTCAAGTGGCTCGCAAAAGGATGGGCGAACACAGAGATGTTTGCCAACCGGCATCGCATGCCAGTTTTTCTGCCATGCCGTCTCCCAGTCATCACCCAGAAGCCTGAGTTGAACCTGACTGCTGCTGGCGCCGCTTAGCAGTGCAGCGGCAGCAAGCTGTGCCCGCTGCAACTGCCCGTCCTCGGCCAGTTCAAACCAGGCCATATGTGTCTGGATACCCGTATCGGCATCGGTCTCCAGAGCCGTCCCGAGCGCCTGCCGGGATTCGGCCAGCCGCTGAAACGCCTCCTCATCCATTGCACCGCCCTCTATCTTCAGTTCCAGACATTTTATTTCTTGCATATTACGTAACCCTTCGCTGCAATATGCAGCCCGTTTTTTGGATTCACCCATGATGGGTGGCCATAATTCGGCTATTTTGCCGGGCTGGACGGCAAAAGCCGCCGCAAGTAAGCGGCAGAACAGCAAAAATCAAAATCAATCACTTTCGTTGTTGATTTTGCGAATCAAGACAGAACCGTGGTTTTGGCTTGATGTTAAAGAACAGCTACACGGATGTACCTGTTCGTATATTTCAGAACGAGGCCAATATTGCAGCAATCTCCAACATATCGCATGCGCCTGATTGAAAATGTCCGTATCACTGATCCGGCTTGTGAAGATGTGGTTGTGAAACTGACCCTTGAACCGGTTGACAGAAAAAGGGTCGAACCCTTTATCTCAGGCCAGTTTGTTGTGATGGGCATCCCGAATGTAAAAGATCCTGCTCCCGCCTACTTTGCCATTGCCTCGTCACCTGGCGAAACCGACTATTATGAGTTTGTCATTAAACGCGGATCAGGCATGGCCGATTATCTATGTGAACTCGATCCGGGTGCAGAAGTCGAAGTTGAAGGTCCGATGGGCAAGGGCTTTGATCTGGAGCCGTTTAAGGGCTGTGATGTCATTCTGATGGGAGTTGGCACCGGCATCTCTCCGCTGCGCAGTGTCTGGGGAATGATTATTGAAAACCGCGACGCTTATGGAAAGGTCAGCATTTATGCTGGCTTCCTGACTCCGATGCATCGGTTGCTGACCGATGAGCTGGAGGCGCTCTCTGAACATCAGATCGAGGTGAAGGTATCACTCGATACCGGTGACGATAACTGGAATGGTCCGATTGGTTATGTGCAGCATGCATTGGAAGATGACGCCCCTGATGGCAACAACAGTGTGGTTTGCCTTGCCGGAATGAGTGCAATGGTGGACGCATGCAAAGAAACATTGCAGAATCTCGGCTTTGATGACAGCCGCATCCTGC
This sequence comes from uncultured Zetaproteobacteria bacterium, assembly GCA_964559845.1. Classification (GTDB taxonomy): domain Bacteria; phylum Pseudomonadota; class Zetaproteobacteria; order Mariprofundales; family Mariprofundaceae; genus WSZY01. Next base: position 5,966 of record CAZLJF010000055.1, read on the forward strand.
TCAACTTCTGATTCCGTGGCGCCTCGGGCCACGTCACCGTCTGATATTGCTGATACTCCTTCCGGCCATCTATCTGAAAACCTGTCACTGCCGCTACTGGCACTTGATATTGGCAAAAAGCGTATCGGTGTTGCCGTCTCTGATCGTCTTGGCCTTTCCAGCCGGGGTATTGCCTGTCTGCACCGTAACGACGCCGGCTGGCCCGGACAGGCACTGAAGCTGATCGAGGAATACGGTTGCAAGGGTATTGTTATTGGCCTTGCCAAAAATATGGACGGTACAGAGGGTAGCCAGGCGGCAGATTGCAGAAGAGGTGCAAAAGAACTTGGCAAGGTGACCGAACTGCCCATCGTCTTTCAGGATGAACGCCTTTCCACCTGGACAGCCAGAGAGCGCCTGTTTGCGCAGGGGTTCTCCGAGAAAAAAGTGAAAGCGAAACTGGATCAGACAGCGGCAGCAGTCATTCTTGAAGATTTTATTGCGGCGCATCCGGAGCTGGCGAGGTAATCAATGATGTCTGAGGTCATTTTTGACAACAAAGCAGTCAATCAGGCGCTCGAGGCCATGGCAGAAACCATCTCCGCACCTGAGGTTTATATCATTGGCATCCATCGCGGCGGTGCAGAAGTTGCCGATGCCCTGCAGCAGCGGCTGGAGAAGCGGGGAACGGGTGTCCATCGCGGCAATCTCGATATCAGCTTTTACCGCGATGACCTGGATACAATAGGACCCAATCCGGAAGTTCGGCCAAGCAACCTTCCGTTTGATCTGTCTGACAAACATATCTGGCTGGTCGATGATGTGCTCTACACCGGGCGTACCATCCGGGCAGCACTCGGCGAGATCTTTGATTACGGACGTCCGGCCAGCGTAAAGCTGGCTGTGCTGGTTGATCGCGGAGGGCGCGAACTTCCCATCACATCAGACTGCACCGGCCTGACCCATGATGCGCCGGCCGGGAGTTCGGTGAAACTGGTGCTGGGTGATGCGTGGCACATTGAACAAAGGCAGGTGAAACGATGAAGTCATTCAGACATCTGTTCGGCATTGCCGATCTGGAGCGGGAGCAGATCGAGTATCTGGTCAATCTCGGCGACTCGTTTATCGACATTAACCGGCGTGATATCCGCAAGGCGCCAACTCTGCGCGGCAAGACCATCATTAATCTCTTTTTTGAAAATTCGACCCGTACCCGTACCAGCTTCGAGATTGCCGGCAAACGCCTCTCCGCCGATGTCATCAATATCTCAGCCGCCACCAGTGCCACCAAGAAGGGCGAATCGCTGCTCGATACCGGTCAAACACTGGCTGCCATGCAGCCGCATGTGCTGGTGATCCGCCACTCCATCTCCGGCACCTGTGAATTTCTCGCCGACTATCTGGAGAACACCGCCATTGTGAATGCCGGAGACGGTGCACATGAGCATCCAACCCAGATTCTGACCGATCTGCTGACCCTGAAGCAGGTCTGGGGCTCACCTGAGGGAAAAACCATTACCATGGTTGGCGATATCGCCCACTCCCGGGTGGCACGCTCGCATCTGCTGGCCGCGCAAAAACTCGGCTACCACATACGTATCGTCGCACCCAGGACGCTGCTGCCGGCTGAGGTCGAACGCTACGGTTGTGAGGTTTATCATGATTTTGATGAGGCGCTTCCGGGCTCCGATGCTGTATACATGCTCAGAGTCCAGACCGAGCGCCTGACCGATGCCTGTGCCTTCCCATCAATTCGTGAATATCATGAGGCCTATGGACTGAACATGCAGCGTCTGAAAGCCGCCGGTGACGATTGCATTGTGATGCATCCCGGCCCGATGAATCGCGGTGTTGAAATTGCCACCGATGTCGCTGACTCGGTAAAGAGTCACATTCTGGCTCAGGTGGAGCATGGTGTCGCCATCCGCATGGCGGTACTTGCTGCGCTTTGTGGCGGTGAGGGAGGAGATGCATCATGAGTCTGCTACACATTAAAAACGGACATATGATCGATCCTGCCAACAACATCGACGGAAAGGCCGACCTCTGGATTGAAGATGGAAAGGTTATCGCCATTGGAGAGCATAGCGGCACAGCAGATCAAACCATTGATGCCAGTGGAAAAATCGTATGCCCCGGTCTGATCGATATGCATGTTCACCTGCGCGAACCGGGCCAGGAGTGGAAGGAAGATATTGAATCCGGCTCCCGTGCTGCGGTGGCCGGTGGTGTAACAACCATCTGCTGCATGCCCAATACCGGCCCCCATATCGACCATGCGGGCATTGCCCGCCAGATCATCGAACGCTCAGAACAGGTCGGACTGTGTAATGTGCATCCGATTGGCGCGGTTACCAAAAACCTTGATGGCAAGGAGTTGACCGAGATGCGCGAGCTCTCCCGTGCAGGCTGCGTAGCCTTCTCCGATGATGGCATGCCGATCTGGCATGCCGGTGTGATGCGCAAGGCGCTCGAATACTCATCCAGCTTCGGCTATCTGATTATCCAGCATGCTGAAGAGAAAGAGTTGACTGGTAACGGTTGTATCAATGAAGGCTGGATCTCAACGCAGCTGGGCGTAACCGGCATGCCGGTTGAAGGCGAGGACTCGATGATCGCCCGCGATATCATGCTGACCCGTCGCACCGATGCCCGCTATCATGTCGCCCACATCTCCTCCAGGGGTGGGGTGCAGATGGTACGGCAAGCCCGCGCCGAAGGGTTGAATGTCACCACGGAAGCTGCACCTCACCACTTTGCGCTGACTGAGAAAGAGGTGCTTGGCTTTAATGTCGATGCCAAAATGAGCCCGCCGCTACGGACCGAAGAGGATCGACTGGCTGTCATCGAAGGACTTCGTGACGGCACGATCGAGGTGATTGCCACCGATCACGCCCCGCATCATGAAGATGACAAGCGTTGCGGCCTCTCCTGCGCCGCCTTCGGCATTGTCGGGCTTGAAACCATGTTGCCGGTGTCGCTTGATCTTGTGCGCAACGGCGTACTCACCATGAGCGACATGATTGCCAAAATGACCTGCAATCCGGCACGACTGCTGAACCTTGACTCCGGCACACTGAGTGTGGGGACAGAAGCCGATGTCACGATCTTCGACCCTGAAACAAGATGGACAGTGGATCGTGAGCAGCTTGTATCGAAAGGAAAGAACACGCCATGGCATGGAAAAGAGATGACAGGGCAGGTAACCTATACAGTCAAGGCCGGCCGGATCGTATTTGAAAACGGAACCATTCATGGCTGAAAGAAACACCATCTTTGAAGAGAGCGCTGAAATCCTTGCCAATGTGCATCATCCCGGTGATCAGTTTGTCATGCGGGTGAGAGCACCAAGGACGGCAGCGGCTGCTAAGCCTGGCCAGTTTGTACATTTGAGGGTGTCGGATGAAAGGCCGATGCGCCGCCCCATCTCCATCATGCTGACCGATCCTGAAAAGGGAACGGTTGACCTGCTGATCAAGGCTATTGGTGAAGGCACCCGGCTGCTGCACAAACGCAAAGTCGGCGAAATTATGCCGATGCTTGGGCCGATAGGGCGTCCGTTTGACCTCTCAGATCACTCAAGGCGTTATATCCTGATCGGTGGAGGCGTCGGTATTCCGCCGATGATTTTCTGCGCCATGCATCTGATGGGCAAGGCGCCAACAGTCATCTTTGCAGGTTCCGAAGTCGAGTTTCCGTTTGCCTTGAAGCCCTCTACAGCCATTCTTCCCGGCATCAGTGGCAATGCCATACTTTCCATCGCTTCACTGGAGGAGCGCGGTATCGCCTGCCGCCTTGCCTCCAATGCGGGCCTCTACGGCTGTTATGAGGGACATGTGCCCGATCTTGCCCGTGACTATCTACAGGCGCTCAATGATGAAGAGCGTGCCCGCTGTGTGCTGCTCTCCTGCGGTCCGCACCCGATGCTGCATGCGGTGGCAAGATTGGGGCGTGAATTGAACATCCCTGCCTATCTAAGCCTGGAAGAGTACATGGCCTGTGGTATTGGCGGCTGTGCCGGCTGCGTGGTGAAAACCATCGAGGATGGCGAAGAGAGGTATCGCCGTGTCTGTGTCGATGGGCCGGTGTTTGACTCTGCCCTGCTGCCGGAGTTCGCCTGACGCTTTAGGGAAGTGCGGAAAAAGCGTGGTTTTCAGAGTATCCCTGGAACCAGGCTTGAACCTGTGACCTGACGCACGGCACTGAAACCGGGCTTTCCCTAGCCTGGATTCATGTTTGAGCTGACGTTATGGATATCAGGGTATGCGTTGCACCGCCCGTATATGCTGGCAATATACAATCGCGTTGCAGACAAAAAGGTGATTCTCTCTGTTGCGATATTTTTGCTTGTTCTTGGCTGGCTGATACTCACAACAGCCAGCAGCTACAATAGTCGCCCCTGAATAAATCTCAAGGTATTGTTTTTGTTTCTTTTTTTCTGTT
>CAZLJF010000056.1:0-10386 GCA_964559845.1 uncultured Zetaproteobacteria bacterium
GCTTGGACTCTACGCATGCTATCATGATGTGGGGTAAGTCCGACAGACTGCTAGGCTGGCGGAACGTGAATGCGCCTGATTGTAAGTGCTTTTCCTGTTTGTGCATCAATCCTGACTATGGTGGCAAAAATGGAAGCGCCGCGCTCAACCGCTTCAAAGCGTTGCGGCAGCTTTTGCACCATGCGTTTCAGCGCGCCCTCAACCTTCATACCGATGATCGATTGATAGGAGCCGGTCATGCCGATGTCCGACTGATAGGCAGTGCCTCCCGGCAGGATTGTCTCATCACATGTCGGAATATGCGTGTGGGTGCCGAAGACAAATGATGCCTTGCCATCCAGAAACCACCCCATGCCCATCTTTTCACTGCTTGCCTCGGCATGCATATCAACAATGATGGCACTGATATCATCCGGGATTTCATCAATGGCGCGTTCTGCTGCCGCAAAGGGGCAGTCCCATCCTGCACCCATGAATGCCTGGCCAATGAGGTTGATCACGGCAATACGATGGCCGCTGGCAGTCTCTTGAATGGTCCAGCCGCGGCCCGGCGCGTAGGCGGAAAAGTTCATAGGACGCACAAGCCGGTCATCTTCATCAATCTGGTTCAGGAAATCGCGCTGATCCCAACAGTGGTTGCCGTTGGTGAGTACATTGACGCCGAGATCAAACATCTCATCAGCCAGTTTGGCATTGGTGCCGAAGCCGGCTGCTATGTTTTCGCCATTGGCGATGACAAAATCAATCCGGTGCATATCAATCAGCCGGGGCAGGTGTTCCTTAAGGGCCCGCCGCCCGGCCTTGCCGATGATGTCGCCAATAATGAGGGTATTTATTGCATCTGGCATGAGATGACTTCCTTTTCAGTAATAATGGCATGCAGGGGAATATCGTGGTCTTCAACCGGAACGGCTGCAACCTCCTGACATGAGAACGCCAGACCAATAATTGCATCAATACGATGCTGAAACTTCTCAAGCCAGCGATCAAAACAGCCCCTGCCCATACCCAGACGGTTTCCTGACCGGTCAAAGCCGACAAGCGGACAGAGCAGAATGGCAGGAGTGGCCTCATCTGCCCAGTCGGGCCCGTTTTCAGGCTCCAGAATGCCAAAGGTGCCCCGAATCCATGTTGTGTTTTTTGTCACACCGAGCCAGTGCATATCTTCTCCTCCATGCATGCGTGGTGCATAGATTTGACAGGGAGGGGTTGCAAACAGTGCCGCTGTATCCACCTCTTCCGGCAGTGCGCGGTAGGCCAGCAGATGATGGTTCTCAGGCGCATTATTTTTCAGGTGGTCGAAAAGGCGTTTTTCAATTTCAAGCGAGTAGTGTTGTTTCAGGTCAGCCGGCAGCGCTTTTCGCTTGGCAAGGGCATGCATTCGTAGTTGCTGTTTAGAGGTGTTCACGATATCTGTTGCAATCTTTACAGGCCCTGCTTGACGGAGCGGATAAAAAAAGGGCGCCCCCGCACTGCCGATTTGGCACTAAGTTGTCGAACCCTCCAATGGAGGTGGGCGCCGCACTCTGACATTAGGTATCCCGACTTATGGGGGACGCTCACAATCAAAGTAGGTAGGCTCCCGTTCGACACATATCGGCTCAGGCAACTTTGGCTGCCAATCGATCAGCGCAGGGGCACTTTCACTAAACCTTCTGCCTGTAAAACTACATCATCCAGTGCAGAAAGCAAGTCATTTAAATCTTCAACCTGACCCTGCTCCTTCTTAAGCAATTCACCGGCCAGATTCAGGGCTACCAGTGCCATGAGGCGATCCGATGCCACAGTCGAGCCAAGCTGGCGCAACTCATCAATTTGTGCCTGAACCAGGCCTGCTGCAGCCAGTACCTGCTCCGGGTCGTCATCGGTGCGAATGGTAAAGTTGCGGCCCATCAAGGTGATATCAACAGACTGGCTCATGGCTCTTCCTTCTCTGTGTTGGCAGCGACCAGATGATCCAGTTTCTCAATGGCACTCTCAACACGGGCTTTCGCCTCAAGGCGGTCACTCTGCAGGCTCTGAAGATCGGTCTCCAGATGCTGCACCTGGTCGCGACGCTTGCGAAGTTCGGATTCAGCCAAACGGACAACTTCGCGCAGGCGCTGGTTTTCAGCCATCAGTTTTTCCATATTGCGTCGAATAGCTGACATGTGCTGTGTCAGTTTTTCAACACGTTGTTGTATGGCTTCCTGATTATCTGTTGCGCTCATGCATGGCATTGAAGCACTCATGGCGGCGATGGTCAACCATATATGAAGAAAACTTTCTTTTATTACAAGGTGATAGAGGACTCAATATCAGCCAGCCACGGGAAATATTCAATCAGCCATGCCGCAATCATGCTGAAGCTGCCGAGAAAGATCATGATGCCGACCAGCATCAGCAGTATACCGGATGTGATCTCCACCGCATGCAGATGTTTCTTGAACCGCTGGGACCAGTTCAGGAAGGCATCCGTTGCCAGCGCCGCCAGCAGAAACGGGATGGCCAGTCCTGATGAATAGGTGGCAAGAAGAATAACACCCTGACCCACTTCCCCCTGACTGCCTGCAATGGCAAGAATGGCGCCCAGGATCGGTCCGACACAGGGCGTCCAGCCAAAGGCAAAGGCTGCACCCAGTGTGAGGGCGCCCAGCCCGCTTTTTGCTTTGACATTGCTTGTATCCAGATGGGCATCCATCATTAAGAACGGGATGCGGATGAGTCCGGTGTAGTGGAGGCCAAATATGAAAATAACAGCGCCGGCAAACTTGCCGAGCGTGTTCATATGTTCAAGCAGCCACTGGCCCAGCCAGGATGCCGATGCGCCAAGCAGGATAAACACCAGGCTGAATCCAAGCACGAACCAGATCGACTGGGCAACAGCATGCCTGCGCACCGAAGGGTTCGCCTGTTCGTCATGGGCGCGCAGAGCGTTAACCGAAACACCACTAATAAATGACAGGTAGGCGGGAACCAGAGGCAGCACACATGGGGAGAGGAAAGAGAGTAGCCCAGCCATAAATGCGCCGATCAATGTAACTTCAATCATGTAATTTCCTTGTTGTCTCTTGTGCCGATTTGCAATGTGGTCTTGATTGGCGCCGGATTCTTACTGAGTCAGGCTGCCATTGCACGTACTTGCATGCATCCATTGCAGATAGGTGCTGCTGGCCTCGGCATCCAGAGAGATTATTTCCGGTATGTCGTATGGGTGGTGCTTCTGCAGCCATTTGATGACAGCCTGCCTGTTGGATCGCGTGGTTTTGATATTGAGAATATGTTCATGCTCCTGCTGGATGCTGCCCTGCCAGCGATAGAGAGAGTCTCCCTGGGCAGAAATCTGAACACATGCTGCGAGACCTTCCTCAACAAGCTTTTTTGCCATGATCATGGCATCGGTTCTGGATGCAACGCTGGTCAGGATGATACATGCTCCACTTTCCATGACGAAAGGATAGCGGGTTACGGGGCATGTTAACAGTCAGGGTGTTGCACCTGTTGACGTTTGCGCTGTCCGGGTCAGGCTACATGTTGATTTTGTAGTGAGAAAGGAGGTACCCATGAGCGAATCTATTGAGTCTATGCTGGGTGAGAACCGTCTGTTTCAACCACCTGTTTCGGAAGGGGCCAATATTGCCTCCATGGAGGCATATAAAACGCTTGTTTCCCGTTTTGATGACGATTTCGAAGGCACATGGCGGGAGCTTGCCCGGGAGAACCTGATATGGAGAAGCCCCTTCTCCAAAGTGTTGAATGACTCCAATGCACCGTTCTTTAAATGGTTCGAAGATGGCGAACTGAACCTCTCCGAAAACTGCCTGGACCGGCATGTGAAAGCAGGCCTTGGCGACCGCATGGCCATTATCTGGGAGGGCGAGCCGGGCGAGGTGCGCAGGATCAGTTACCGGGAGTTGCTTGATGATGTCAGCCGGGCAGCAAACGGCATGAAGTCTCTGGGGGTGAAGGCGGGAGACCGCGTGGTGATTTATATGCCGATGATTCCGGAGGCGGCTGTCGCCATGCTGGCCTGTACCCGCATTGGCGCGACGCACTCGGTGGTGTTTGGTGCCTTCTCTTCGCATGCGCTGCGCGAACGTATCATGGATGCCGGCGCCAAACTGGTGATTACGGCCGATGGCGGTCATCGCAGGGGGGGCATTCATGCACTGAAGCCAAGCGTGGATGAGGCGCTGGCCGAGGGGTGTGAATCGGTTGAGCATCTGCTTGTGGTGAGGCGAACCAATCATGAGATTGCCTGGCAGGAGGGCAGGGATGTGGATTGGCATGTTCTGTTAAGCAGCCAGTCGGATCAGTGTGAGCCGTTGGCGGTTTCCGCAGAGCATCCGCTTTTTATTCTCTATACATCCGGCTCGACAGGCAAGCCGAAGGGCATTGTTCACTCGACAGCGGGTTATCTTCTGTGGGCGCGCCTGACGATGCAGTGGAGCTTTGATTTCCAGCCTGAAAAGGATCTTTTCTGGTGTACAGCAGATATTGGCTGGATTACCGGCCATACCTATTCCGTGTACGGGCCGCTCGCCAACGGCGGTACAACGCTGATGTACGAGGGTGTCCCGACCTGGCCTGATGCCGGACGTTTGTGGAAAATCTGTGAAGATCATGGAGTAACCATTTTCTATACTGCGCCGACTGCGATCCGTGCCTTGATCAAGGCGGGGGATCAGTGGCCTGCAAAGCATGATCTTTCAACACTGCGGGTACTCGGCACAGTGGGCGAACCGATCAATCCGGAAGCGTGGATGTGGTATTACAGCATCATCGGCGGTGAGCGCTGTCCGATCACCGATACCTGGTGGCAGACGGAGACAGGTGGGCACATGCTGGCGCCAATACCCTTTGCTACGCCGACCAAACCGGGCTCGGCTACGCTGCCGCTACCGGGCATCTTTGCAGCTGTAGTGGATGGTGAAGGCAATGAGGTTGCCGAAGGCGGCGGCCTGCTGGTAATGACAAGGCCGTGGCCATCGATGCTGCGAGGCATCTGGGGTGATGATAAGCGTTATGTTGAGACCTACTGGCGCAAGTTCGGCAACCGTTACTACTTCGCCGGTGATGGCGCCCGCAGGGACGAAGACGGCTATTTCTGGATTATGGGGCGTGTCGATGATGTGCTTAATGTTTCCGGTCACAGGCTCGGAACGATGGAGATTGAATCGGCGCTGGTTTCCCACACTGCAGTGGCCGAAGCTGCCGTGGTCGGACGTCCCGACGACATAAAGGGCGAAGCCATCTGTGCCTTTGTTGTGCTGAAGGGTGAGGCGTCGGCTTCTCTGAAGGCAGAGCTCCGCGAGCATGTGGCTTCCGGGATCGGTCCGATTGCCAAACCGGATGATATCCGCTTTGCCGATAGTCTGCCGAAGACACGATCAGGTAAAATTATGCGCAGGTTACTGCGCGATATTGCGGCAGGCCGTGAAATCACATCCGATATTTCAACGCTGGAAGATCAGGGCGTGGTTCGGCAACTGCAGGCACAGGATTAGGCAGGTTCACCAGAGGGTTATGATTCGCCAACATCCGCTTGTTAAACATCCGGTAGGCAGACTCTCTGCTGCTGCCCGCTGGTATCTGGCTGGTATTGCCATGCTTGCGCTGATTCTCATAGCGATTCATTTTGCCATACAGGTATATGCCCAGCAGGAGGCAAAACGGCTGGTCTCTTCCTGGGTGGGGAAGACAGGGATTTCCGTAAGCGATGTACGCTATCGGATGTTAAGGGGCGCATTAACACTTGTTGATGTCCGTTTGAGCAGCGAACGCCTGCAGGCCCATGCCCCTACTGTTTTTCTGCATGGCAATCTCTCTTCACTATCGGGCAAACAGCCGCAGGCGACGCGTATTGAAATAAGGAAGGCGCATTTACGTTTGACGGCGGCAGCCTTGAAGGCATGGATGAAAGAGGAGGATTCCGCTTTAGCGTTCTTTCATCAGTTGTTGGGTTCGGCTCAGTATGTCGGCATCTATGATTCCAGGCTTGATCTGTTGCCGGCAGGAGGCGATCCGTTTCCCGGTAAACCGACAGGTATCGATATTATCCGGCTGGAGAGTCAAAACGGTCCGGATGAAAGCAGGGTGCGTGCCATGGCCCGCTGCCTGGATGGTAAGGTGGAGCTGACGAACCATATACGGTCAGGCCGTGTGTCTGACGGCAATATTGTTTGGAAGGGTATAGATCTGGCGGCTTTTCTGGAGCATCTGCCGGGTTTAAGCGCCCTGCCTGGCAGGTTGAGCGGGCGTCTGGCATGGCAGCCGAAAAAGGCTGATAAAGCCTCATATCGTGTAATGGGAAAAGCTGATCTGAAAGATGGCAATGAGGGGGACTCCAGCCTCACATGGGATGGTTTTCTGACAGAGGGGGTGTGGCAGGGAGATGTCACATCTACGGCATGGCCTCTGGCAATGTTTTCCGGCCAGTTGCCGGAGTTTCAGCAGCACAGGCTGACTGCAGGCAGGTTTGACGGAGCGTTCAAACTGGCCGGTAACCTGAATCGATGGCAGATAGATATGACCGGGGCGGAGTTAAGCGCTGTCCGATACCGCAGATTCTCTTCAGATGCGGAGGAATTTCCGGATTGGCACGCCGAAAAACTGCATATTGCGAACGCACATCTGCAGTGGCCGGAGCGCAGGATCAGTGCCAGGGCGATTGAACTGGCGAATGCAGATTTTGTGGTTGATTCCCGTGGCGTAGCCTCGGCAGACAGCGCCTGGAAGATCGAAGTAAAAGAGATTGCGTTAAACAACATCACTTCGGGCATTCGCCTGTCTGAAGGAGTGTTTTATCTTCCGGTTTTGGAAGGCAGGGGCAGTTGGCAGGGGAGTGGACGGCTGCAGCTGAAACTTGCGTCATCAGGGCCGGATAAGGAGAAGCTGACTGAGAGCTGGAGCATATCGGGGGATGGCATGCCGGCTGCAGGGAACGGTTCCCGATTCAGGCTGGATGTACATGCAAAGAGGGCGGCGCTGGTTCGTTTCAGGCCGTTGATGCCGGAAATGATCCGCAGAAATGCCAGCGCTATTTCCGGTGAAGTGGATCTGCAGCTGCAGATACTGGCAGGTGCTTCTCCCTGGGAGGCCAGTGGTGAAGCGACCGTAACAGATGCGAGCCTGCAATATGGTGGTGAACAGTGGCATACCGGGACGATGAAGATTGGATTCGATAAGATAGGTGCAGCATTACCTCAACAGCTGATTCGTCAGATTGATGTGCAGGGCTGGCACTATCAGGCGGCGCTTCGGCCCCTGAACCAGCCTGAGTCGCATCTGAAGCAGATGAATGATAGTGAAGCAACTGAAGGCAGTGTTGCTGATGCCAATGCCGAGCCGTGGCATGTTCAAAAGCTGGTGCTGAGGAACGGAGTTGTCACGGTTGGAAATGTGGATGCTGTCTGGGTGCAAAACATTAATGCTCATATTGAGGGGTTGCAGCCGGGCTCTGTCGCTTCTATCAAGGCAAAGGCGAAACTGGGAGAGGGTCGGTTGACGATAAGTGGCACCCTTTCGTGGCATGCGCCCATGCCGGAATTCCATACGGCCAGGATAACGGTGCGTGATGCGCTGCCATTTTTCATGAATGAGTGGTTGGCTGTTTCCGGTATGCCGCAACTCATTCGCGGCCGTCTCTATGCGGATATCTCGCTGCAGAAAAGGAAAAACGGGATATATGAAGGCCTGGCTTATTTCCGTCTTCAACATGGTGCTCTGGGGCCGACCCTTTCCCAGAATGATCCGCTGCTTTCACGGGTGGGTTTTCATAGCCACGACCTGTTTGCCTCGCTGCAGAGAGGCGGCCGCCTGCGTTTGCGTGTTCCCTTGCAGGGGCAGGGAGACCTGAGTGACCTGCTTGGCAACTCCCTGATGAAGGCGTTGCAGGCAGAGATGGAGGAAAAGGAGCAGACCATCAAGCCTGCAGATGATGCTGCCGGTGACCTGCTTTCATCTGTTCGCCTGCATGAAAAAGGCGACCTTTCTCATAACGAGCGAACCCGGCTCAGGAGGATTGTCCGTTATATGCGTGAACATCCGAAGAGGGCGATAGAGCTTAAGCCGCAGTTAAGCCTGCAGGTGCAGGAAGATAAGCAGACAGAGCGGGCCCGTTATACGCAAGGGTTAATTGAAACATTTTTGGTGCAGCGAGGCATTCCGCATGCGCGTATTTTTCCTGTTTGGCCGAGTGAGCAACATCGAAGTCCGGGTAGTACAAGTGGTATTGCTATTGTTCTGATACCCTAATCCTTTCGCTTTGTGGGAGGCGCGTTAGATTTGCACCCAGATTTTGGCTTCCGGAGATATTTGAAATGAAAGTCCGCACCCGTTTTGCTCCATCACCTACAGGCATGCTGCATATCGGCGGAGCTCGTACCGCACTGTTTTCATGGCTGTATGCCCGGCATACCGGCGGCGAATTCGTACTTCGTATTGAAGATACGGATCGGGAACGTTCTACCGATGAGGCTACGCAGGTGATTCTGGACGGAATGAAGTGGCTTGGCCTGGATTGGGATGATGAGCCGGTGTTCCAGTCTTCCAGACAGGCCGAGCATATTGTTGCCGCCGAGCAGCTGATTGAAGAGGGGCATGCCTATCGCTGTTACTGCTCAAAAGAGGAGCTCGATGAGATGCGGGAGGCCCAGCAGGCAGCCGGCAGGAAGCCGATGTATGACGGGCGTTGCAGGCACCGTTCCGACCGGCCGGCTGATCGCCCCTTTGTCATCCGCTTCCGCTCGCCGGACGAGGGGGAGACCATCGTCAATGATCTGGTGCTGGGTACGGTTTGTTTTCCCAATGAGGAGCTGGATGACCTGATTCTGGTTCGTTCGGACGGTACTCCGACCTATAATCTGGCGGTGGTGGCTGATGACGCGGCCATGGGCATTACCCATGTCGTTCGGGGCTCCGATCATTTGAACAATACACCGCGGCAGATTCAGCTGTATCAGGCGTTGGGTCTGCCTGTGCCGCAGTTTGCACATATTCCCCTGATTCACGGTCCGGACGGGGCCAAGATGTCCAAACGCCACGGTTCGGTTGCCATTACGGAATATCGTGAGCAGGGCTATTTGCCGGCTGCTGTAAACAATTATCTGGCCCGCCTGGGCTGGTCGCATGGTGATGAAGAGATATTCTCCATGCAGCAGTTGATTGATCTGTTCGAGCTGTCGCAGGTTGGCAAGACAGCAGCCCGTTTTGATCAGGCGAAGCTGGACTGGTTGAACGGGCATTATCTGCGTGAAAGTCCACCTGAAGAGCTGGTGGAGCCGGTTGCAGCGTTGTTGGATGTTGATCTGGCCAGTGGTCCTGATCTGGTGCCGGTCATTGCCTCTTTGCAGGAGCGGTCAAAAAACCTGGTTGACCTGGCTGATGGTGCCCGTTTCTTCTATCATGCCCCAACCGAATATGTTGAGAAGGCGGTAAAGAAAAACTTCAAGGATGCAACATGGCCATTGCTTGATGCCTTTGTTGCAAAGGCCGAAGCGCTACCGGACTGGAGCGGTGAGTCGGTTCATGCAGTGATATCTGAAGTGTGTGAAGCAGCAGGGGTGAACATGGGTAAGCTTGCCCAGCCAATCCGCATTCTTGTTTCCGGTGGTCCTGTATCGCCTCCGATTGATCTGACACTGGAGTTGTTGGGCAGGGAGGCGTCGCTCAGGCGTATCCGTAAAGGTATGGAGATATTACGTCCATAAGGTGGATTGTTGCATAGATGCACGTTTGTTCGGAATAACAGACATTTTTCTTCGGTTTTGTTTATAATACAGGTATGGCGATTACGTTTGGAGTGATGTTGCATGTGGATCGGGGGCCGGCTGCAGTTGTACCGCCGCTTCAGCCGGCTGTTGAGGGGGCGGTTGTTCCTCAAGTGCCGAATCCGGTTTTGCCGGTTGAAGGCATACGTTATGGCCAGCTTGATCTTGCCAATGACAGATCCGGCGCACAACAGGCGCTCCGGACGTATGATTTTCGTGGTAAGCGTCACTCCGGAGGGGATCAGTCAGGAGCAAAGCTGGATCTGTTTGCCTGATTTTTCAGGTATTTCTGCATCGATCCTATTCTAACACTTGAGTTTGCATTTTTGCTGCGTATGATGCGCCGCCCATTGTTGTTGATTCGGCCGGCATAGCTCAGTTGGTAGAGCAGCTGATTTGTAATCAGCAGGCCACGGGTTCGACTCCTGTTGCCGGCTCCATTTTTTCTGCGTTTGCACGCGCTGGTTGACTATGTGCGGCAATCGTGCATTATCGCGCGCCCTTTTGGTCTTGAGATGTTGTCGAGGGATCAGAGCGAAGATCTGGGTGGTCTGCTCGGGTGACGGGGTACGAAAGGAGAGGTTCCCGAGTGGCTAAAGGGGGCAGACTGTAAATCTGCTGGCTACGCCTACGTTGG
>CAZLJF010000057.1:0-10288 GCA_964559845.1 uncultured Zetaproteobacteria bacterium
CGGACACGCGGATTATGATTCCGCTGCTCTAACCAACTGAGCTAAAGCGCCGTTCCGACTAATGGAGCGCGCATTGTAAGCAGGCATGATAGTTCGTCAATGCCAAAATGATGTCTGAACGATACAGGCGACATTGCATTTGTTTACTCGTATGCCATCATCGCGAACTACTTTTATCCGATAGATTTGTGAGTAATAAAATAGATGACAAACGATAGCGTTAAGCCAATGAGGATCCTGTCCGGTATGCGCCCTACGGGGAAATTGCATCTGGGCCATATGAAAGGCGTACTGGAAAACTGGCTCCAGCTTCAACATGAGCATCACTGTTTTCTCTTTGCGGCCGACTGGCATGCACTGACTACCGATTATGCCAATCCGGAAATCGTAAAAAAGACTATCTGGGATATGCTCGTCGACTGGCTTGCTGTCGGTATTGATCCTGAGAAGGCTGTCGTATTCATCCAGTCCGAAGTGCCTGAGCATGCAGAACTGCATCTGCTCTTCTCCTTCATGACACCGCTCTCATGGCTGGAGCGTGTGCCGACCTACAAGGATCAGATCGAGCAACTCAAAGAGAAGGATCTTGGAACCTATGGCTTCCTTGGTTACCCGCTGCTGCAGGCAGCCGACATCCTTATCTACCGTGCTGATGCCGTGCCGGTGGGCGAAGATCAGGTGCCGCATGTGGAGCTGACCCGCGAGGTAGCCCGCCGCTTCAACCATCTCTACCGGCAGGGCATCCCTCCCCTCTTTCCCGAGCCGAAGTCGTTGTTGATGCCTGCATCCAAGTTGCCGGGACTGGATGGCCGGAAAATGAGCAAGTCTTATGGCAATACCATTGAGATTGCTGAGGAGTGGAAAGTTACCGAGAAGAAGGTGAAGACAATGCCGACCGATCCTGCCCGTGTTCGCCGTGAAGATCCCGGTACGCCGGAGAAGTGTCCGGTCTGGGATTTCCACAAGATCTATTCCGATGAGGAGGAACGTGCTGAAGTGCAGCATGGCTGCACCACGGCAGGTATCGGCTGCCTTGATTGTAAAAAGATTTTGTTGAATCATCTTGAGGAGGAGCTGCAACCGATCCGCCAGCGCCGTATTGAAATTGCCGCCCACATGGATGATGTGCATGACATTGTCCGTCACGGCAATGAACAGGCGCGCCATGAAGCCTCCCGCACCATGGAGAAGGTCCGCAAGTCACTGAAGATGGGCTACCGCGTCTGATGCAGCCCCGCGTGATTGATCAGACAGAGAGGCAGGCAGAGATGGATGAGTCTGCAGCAACTGTGGAGCACACAGAAGCTGCTCCTGAACTGCAAACGGCCATCCCTGATCTTCCGCCTGTCCAGCTTGATGCCTTTGAAGGGCCATTGGATATCCTGCTGCACCTGATTCGCAGCCAGAAGATGGAAATCTTCGACATCCCGATTGCCACTGTCACTGCTCAATACCTTGAAATCATCAAAGCCAACAAGGTTCAGGATCTGGATGTGGCTGGCGACTACCTGGTCATGGCCAGCACACTGATGCAGTTGAAAAGCCGGATGCTGCTTCCCCGCCCTGAAGTGGATGACGAAGGCAACCCGATTGATCCGCGTGAAGAGCTTGTTGCCCGGTTGATTGCCTATGAGCAGTACCGCCTTCTGGCTGAAGAGCTCGATGCCCGTCCTCGCCTTGGTCGAGACATCTTCCAGCGCTCAATCTTTCCTGAAGCAAAGCTTGTAGAACGCCCGTTGGCGGAGCCTGACCTCGATGCCCTGCTGCTGGCTTTCAGAAGCGTTCTGAAACGCGTTGGTGGTGAGATCCGGCATCAGGTATTCATGGAGACAATGAGTGTCCGTGAACAGATGCAGGTGGTCATGGAAGCTGTTCGTGGCAGCAGCATACAACTGGATGAGCTTCTGGCCGGCCAACCCGGCCGTGAAGCGCTGGTGACCACCGTGCTGGCGATACTTGAACTGTGGCGGCAACGGCTGATTACCGTGATTCAGAATGATTGTTATGCATCTATTACACTACTGGCGAAAGAGGAGATTGCAGCATGAGTCTGCTCCATCAGATTGAAGCGCTGCTGCTGGCCAGTGATGAGCCATTAACACTGCAGAAGCTGAGAACCCTGTTTGAGGAGACATCATCATCCGACCTGCGTGAAGCGCTGATCACACTGGAGGCGCACTATCAGGATCGCGGCATCCGTATTGTGCAGGTAGCCGGCGGCTGGCAGTTCCAGACTGCGGCAGAATATAGTGAAACCGTATCCAGACTCTGGCAGACACGGCCTGCCAGACTCTCCCGCTCGATGCTGGAAACACTGGCAATTATTGCTTACCGGCAACCCACCACGCGTGCGGAGATTGAAGCATTGCGAGGCATGAAGGTTTCCAGCTCCGTACTTGGCGGTCTGCAGGAGCGCGGCTGGGTGAAGGTGCTTGGGCGTAAAGAGGTTCCCGGACGTCCGCATCTTTATGGCACTGGCAAGGCATTCCTGATCGATTTCGGCCTTAACTCGCTGCGTGACCTTCCGGACTCCTCACAATTAATGGATGAGGATGAAGTCATCCGGAATGTTGAGGCACAATTGGCAGAAAGCGGCCAACTTTCCGGGAGTGGCAAAGAGAATAATCATACTGAACTGAATCAGGCCGGCATGGCCGAAGTCAGTAAAGAGCATCATGCAGAAACCGAAGACAGCAGCAACGCCTGAGCGAAAAAAAACGAAAGAGAAATCGCAGTCCGGGCTCAAGAAAAAAGCCCTGCCGCAGTCCCGCAAGTCAGAGCTGCGCAAACCGGAGCCCCGGAAGGCGACACCGGCAGACTCGGGCGAACGCATCAATCGCTACCTTGCCAGCTGCGGTATCTGTTCACGCCGCGAGGCGGATCGATGGATTGATGAAGGACGTGTCACGCTTAATGGCAAAAAGGTTGCCCGGCCCGGCATCAAGATTGACAGGAATGATATTGTTGCTGTCGATGGCAAGGTGGTCGCACCGGCTGCCAATTTTACCTATATCCTCTATAACAAGCCACGCGGCCTGTTATGTTCGAGAAAAGATACGCGCGGCAGGCCGCTGATTTATGACCATCTGGATATCCCTGCCAATGTACAATCCATCGGTCGGCTGGATATGGACAGTGAAGGGCTGCTGCTGCTCACGGATAACGGCACCCTGGCGCAGGATCTGATTCACCCGGGCGCCAGGCTTCCACGCCAGTACCGTGTACGCATTACCGGCCAGCTGACCCTGGAATCACTGGAATCACTGCGCAATGGCGGCATCGACATGGGTGACGGGGATTTCAGTGATCCCTGGGATATCGTTGTTGATTCAGAAACCAGGGGCCATAGCTGGATTACCGTCACCATCCATCGCGGACGCTGGCGTGAAGTGCGCCGAACCCTTGCTGCCTGTGGTCATGAAGTGCGGCGCCTGATGCGTACACGCTTTGGGCCGATCAAACTTGACCCGGAAATGCCTGCCGGAGCCTGGCGGCCGTTAAAAGCAGCCGAATTGAAAAAGCTGAAAACGGCAGCGGCATATCGTAAAGAGAGAAAACGATGAGACGCGCCTCTCCGATGGAAGTCTACCAGCGCCTCCATGCTCACTATGGAGATCAGCACTGGTGGCCGGCAGACACGCCATTCGAAATGATGGTGGGAGCTATCCTCACCCAGAACACACGTTGGCAAAATGTCGAAGATGCCATCCGGAACCTGAAACAGGCCAACATGCTCAATCCCGAGTCCATGATCTCCTGCGATATCAACCGCCTTGAAGGGCTGATCCGTCCATCGGGTTTTTTCCGTCAGAAAGCCAGACGCCTTTTTGAACTTTCCAACTTTCTGCTGGCGCATGATGGTGTCCGTGGCCTGAAACGCTGGCCCACCATGTCGCTTCGGGTACGGCTGCTGGATGTGTACGGCATCGGCCCTGAAACGGCGGACTCCATACTTCTTTACGCACTGGACAAGCCCCTGTTTGTTGTCGATGCCTATACCAAACGTATTTTCAGCCGCCTGGGGCTTTTTGAAGCCACCATGGACTACGATGATGTGCAGAACTACTTCTTTCAGCGGCTTCCCAATTCGTTGCAACTCTTTCAGGAGTATCACGCCTTGATTGTCGAACATGCCAAGCGGCACTGCGCTTCCAGGCCTCAGTGTGATGACTGCCCGCTTTTCGATATGTGCCAGAGCGTCTGCGAAATTGACAGACTCAGCGAGCTTTAGAACGCCTGACAAATGTGGATTGAAGCTCCCGTCACCCTGACTGATCTGCCTCGTGAGCCGGGTATCTATCGTATGCTCGATAACAAACGAAAGGTTCTCTATATCGGTAAAGCGCGGAACTTAAAAAAGCGGGTTTCCAGCTATTTTCAGCGCAAGCCCGATTCTCCACGTACGCAAGCGATGGTGGTACAGGTTCGTGATATTGAGTTTGTCATTACGAGTTCCGAAGCCGAAGCACTGATTCTCGAACATAACCTGATCAAACAGCTCAAGCCTCGATATAATGTGCTGCTGAAGGATTCCAAATCCTACCCCTATATCCTGCTGACTGATGAGCGATATCCCCGCCTGAAACTCTATCGCGGCAACCGTAGCGAAGCGGGTGAATATTTTGGCCCTTTTCCCAATGCCGGAGCGGTCAGGCAGACACTGCATATCATGCAGAAGGCATTCCTGCTGCGCGATTGTGAAAATCCGGTATTCAACAATCGCTCCCGCCCCTGCATGCAGCACCAGATTGGCCGCTGTACAGCCCCCTGCTGCGATCTTGTTCCTCATGAGCAGTATAACAAGCAGGTGAACGAAGCCAGAAAATTCCTGAAAGGGCAGGATGCTTCACTGCTGAAAGCGTGGGAAAAGGCGATGCAGCAGGCATCCGAAGCGATGCAGTTCGAGGCAGCGGCGGCTTTCCGTGATCGCATTCGGGCACTGCGTACGATCCTTGCCGGCAGTGACCATGCTGAACTGCCTGACAATGCCGATGCCATCATGCTGATCCGTCATGCCACATCGGTGAACGCCTGTGTCGGTGTACGGCGCAACGGACGCAATCTTGGCATCCATAATATCAAGGTTGATCAGGCCGTTGAAGCCGACGATTTCGAGATTTTCCAAAGCCTGCTAATTGAACGCTACCGGCAGGAATCCCCGCCTGCCGAGATTCTACTGATGATTTCTGAAACAGAGCGTACCGAACTACAACGTCTGGTACGACTGCTGCACGGCAAATCAAAGGCGACGGTTCGGGTGCCTAAACGCGGGGCTCGTGCAAACTGGCTGCAAGAGGTGAAACACTCCGGTGAACAGGCAGTTGCCAGCCGCTCCGGCATCGATCAGCAGGCGGCCTTTGAGGCACTTGCCGAGCTCTTTGATCTGGATGAGGTGCCTCAGAGTATTGCAGCGGTGGATAACGCCCATCTGGGCGGCAAACAGACGGTGGCAGCCATTACCTACGCCAACTGGAATGGCCCGGACAGGGCTCACTATCGCAAATACAGACTCGATGATGTGCCTGCCGGCGATGATTATGAGGCAATGCGACAGGTACTCACCCGCTTCTTTCGTGCCATCAATGAGGATGCCATCCCCTGCCCGGATCTGATGCTGATTGATGGTGGCAAAGGACAGCTCTCTGTTGCGATGGAGGCTGCCGGCGAATCCGGATTAAGTGACCTCAAACTGATTGGCGTGGCCAAAGGCAAAAGCCGCAAGCTGGGTAACGAGGTGCTCTGGTGTTCGTGGAAGGATGGCTCTTTGGCTCCCGGTAAACACGCTCCTGCCCTGCTGCTGATTGCCCGTGTCCGCGATGAGGCACACCGCTTTGCCGGTCAGTACATGCGCAAACGCAAGAAACAGAGCATGTTCACCTCACAACTCGACAGTATTCCCGGCGTTGGCAAGGCCAGGCGTACAGCGCTGCTCAAACATTTTGGTGGCATTGACGGCATCAAAAAAGCCGGACGCGACCAGATTGCCGAAGTCCCCGGCATTTCTGATAAGCTTGCGGACTCAATTTTTCAGACATTTCATAAATAGAGAGACATATTCTCCGGAGTCATTATGAGTAAAGAATCACCATTAACATTTCCCTGTGAGTTTCCGATCAAGGTGATGGGAGTAAACTCCGATTCATTTGAGAATGAGGTGTTCATGATTGCCAACCGGCATATCCCCGATCTTGGCGAAGCTGCAATCCGGTCACGTCCAAGCAGCTCAGCCAAATATCTCTCCGTTACCGTCACATTTACAGCCCGGAACCGCGAGCAACTGGACAGTCTCTACCGCGCCTTTAACAAGCATCCTGATGTGAAGATGGTGTTATAATCCGCCTTTAATTTTTTGCCGGTTTTGGGTTCTCTATTCCCCAAAATTACTCCACGCATGAGCAGGCCCATCAAAGTGAAGCGGCTGCTGGATTCCGGGTGTTCATACAGTAAAAGAAAGCGGGAGTATGATTAAGCACAATTCATCCAGATTGATAATCAGCTGTCGCTTCTCATTCATGTTTCTCTTTTAGCATAATCCCCTCTTCAGGGTCACCCATCCTTTTCGGAAGCAGTGGAGAATTATCTCCAATTTCGCTATATTGCGCCGCCGCCATTGATGCGGTACTGAACCCAGGGAGAAAACAGCACCTTGCATGGATATATGCATTGCACTAACCCTGTGATAATCAAAGAGTTTTGAGGTATTAATATGAGTCAGTTGTCACTGCCACTGTCAGCGCCAAAGAAACAGGGTCTGTATGATCCGGCCCATGAACATGACGCATGTGGTGTCGGCTTTGTAGCTCATATCAAAAACCGGAAGAGCCACGACATTGTAGAGAAAGGTCTGGAGATCCTTCTTCGTCTTACCCACCGTGGTGCTGCAGGCGCCGATCCGCGCGAAGGCGATGGCGCCGGCATCCTGATCCAGATTCCCGATACTTTCTTTCGTGCAATAACGCCCGAACTTGGCTTTAACCTGCCGGAAGAAGGCGAATATGGTGTGGGTATGGTCTTCCTGCCCAAGGATGAGTCCCACAGAAAATCATGCGAAGAGATTGTCGAGCAGACCATTGCCGATGAGGGCCAGTTCTTCCTTGGCTGGCGTGATGTACCGTGTGATGCTGTGCGGGCCGATCTGCCGGAGAGCGTCACTGCCTGCGAACCGGTGATTCGCCAGCTCTTTATCGGCAAAGGTGAGAGCTGTGCCGATCAGGATGCATTTGAGCGCAAGCTCTATGTCATTCGCCGTGTTGCCGGCAACCGTATTGATGAGCTCGGTTTTGAGGATGATGCAAAATTCTACTTCGCTTCCCTCTCCAGCCGCACCATCGTGTATAAAGGCATGTTCCTTTCACACCAGGTGGGTAGCTACTACGAAGACCTCCGCGATGCCCGCATGACTTCGGCACTGGCTCTGGTGCACCAGCGTTTCTCCACCAATACCTTTCCTGCCTGGGAACTGGCTCATCCGTTCCGCATGGTTGCGCACAATGGCGAGATCAATACCGTGCGCGGCAATATCAACTGGATGAATGCGCGCCGTCATTCGATGAAATCTGAACTTCTCGGTGAAGACCTGGACAAGCTCTGGCCTGTCATTGCCGAAGGACAAAGCGATACTGCATGCTTCGATAATGCCATTGAACTGCTAACCATGGGCGGCTACTCGCTGGCCCATGCCGCCATGCTGCTGGTACCGGAAGCATGGGCCGGAAACAGCCTGATGGATGAGAAACGCAGGGCATTTTATGAACATCATGCTGCAGTGATGGAGCCATGGGATGGCCCTGCAGCTGTTGCCTTTACCGATGGACGGCAGATCGGTGCCACGCTGGATCGTAACGGCCTGCGACCTGCGCGTTACCTGATCACCGATGATGACCTGGTGGTAATGGGTTCCGAGATGGGTGTTCTCGACATCCCGGAAGAGAAAATCGTCAAGAAGTGGCGTCTTCAGCCTGGCAAAATGTTTCTGATCGACCTGGAAGAGGGCCGTATTATTGATGATGCTGAAATCAAGGAGCAACTGGCCAACGAACAGCCTTATCAGAAAATCCTGGCTGAAACACAAATCCAGCTGGAAGAGCTGCCTGAAGAGGTGGCAGCAATGGCGCCCGAACATGGCGCCCTGCTCGACAAGCAGCAGGCATTTGGCTACTCACAGGAAGATCTGAAACTCCTGATAACACCGATGGCCGTCTCCGGTCAGGAAGCAACCGGCTCCATGGGCAACGACAACCCACTGGCGGTGCTCTCCAACCGTTCCAAGCATCTGAGCAACTATTTCCGCCAGCTCTTTGCCCAGGTGACCAACCCGCCGATCGATCCGATCCGTGAAGAAATGGTGATGAGCCTGACCTCTATCATTGGCCCGCGCCCGAACCTGCTCGGCCTGAATGCAGAGGAGCCGCAGATGCGTCTGGAGGTACATCAGCCTATCCTGACCAATATCGATCTTGAGAAGGTTCGTCACATTGAGCGTTACACAGACGGCAAGTTCCGCACCACGACCCTCTCCATGTGTTACACGGCCGACCAGGGGGCGACAGGCATGCAAACAGCCCTCTCCAAACTGTGTGAGGCAGCCGAGGCGGCCGTCAACAATCACTATAACATCATCATCCTCTCTGACCGTGGAATGGATGCCGATCACATTGCCATTCCTGCACTGCTGGCCACCTCTGCCGTACATCAGCACCTGATCAACAAGGGGCTGCGTACCGAAACAGGCCTGGTGATTGAAACCGGAAGTGCGCGCGAGGTTCACCACTTTGCCACACTGGCAGGTTACGGTGCCGAGGCGATCAACCCCTACCTGGCATTTGAAACCCTGTTCGATCTGCAGCGGAACGGCCAGCTACCAGCGGAACTGACTCTTGAAGAGATCAAGAGCCGCTATATCAAGGCAATTGATAAAGGCATCTTCAAGGTGATGTCCAAGATGGGCATCTCCACCTACCAGTCCTACTGTGGAGCCCAGATTTTTGAGGCAATTGGCCTGGCTTCCGACTTTGTAGAACAGTACTTCACCGGCACGCCAACCCAGATCGAGGGTATTGGCCTGGCGGAAGTGGCGGAAGAGGCAGTACGCCTTCATCGTGATGCCTATGGCAGTGCCCATATCTACAAAAACGCACTGGATGACGGCGGTGAATATGCCTGGCGTGTGCGCGGTGAGGAGCATCTGCTTGGCCCGGATACCATTGCCAAACTTCAGCATGCCGTACGCACAAACAATTATGCGCTCTATAAGGAGTATGCGGAACAGATCAATGACCAGACCGGCCGGCTGACCACGCTGCGCGGGCTGTTCAAGTTCAAAAAAGGCAACCCAATCTCCATTGACGAAGTAGAACCGGCGGAAAATATCGTCAAACGCTTTGCAACGGGCGCCATGTCGTTCGGTTCGATTTCGCATGAAGCACACTCGACACTGGCCATTGCTATGAACCGTCTGGGCGGCAAATCCAACACCGGTGAAGGCGGCGAAGAGGTAGAACGCTTTACACCGATGGAGAATGGCGATTCGATGCGCTCTGCCATCAAGCAGGTTGCCTCCGGACGCTTTGGCGTCACCGCCGAGTACCTGGCCAACTCGGATCAGATTCAGATCAAGATTGCCCAGGGTGCGAAGCCGGGTGAAGGCGGCCAGCTACCGGGCCACAAGGTGGATCAGCGCATTGGACGTGTGCGGCACTCCACGCCGGGCGTGGGCCTGATCTCCCCGCCTCCGCATCATGATATCTATTCGATCGAGGATCTGGCGCAGCTGATCTTCGATCTGAAGAACAGTAATACTGATGCGGATATCTCCGTGAAGCTGGTGTCGGAAGTGGGGGTCGGCACCATCGCCGCAGGTGTAGTGAAGGCGCATGCGGATCATGTGGTGATTGCCGGTCACGATGGCGGCACAGGCGCATCACCACTCACATCCATCAAGCATGCCGGTTCCCCGTGGGAGCTTGGCCTTGCAGAGACGCAGCAGACACTTGTTCTCAATCGCCTGCGTGGCCGCACACGTCTGCAGGCAGACGGACAGATGCGTACAGGCCGGGATGTGGTCATTGCAGGCCTGCTGGGCGCGGATGAAGTGGCATTCGGCACCATTGCCCTGATTGCCGAGGGCTGCATCATGATGCGCAAGTGCCATCTGAACACCTGCCCTGTCGGTGTTGCCACTCAGGATCCGGAGCTGCGCAAAAAGTTTGTCGGAAAACCTGAAGACGTGGTTAACTACTTCATGTTTGTCGCCGAAGAGGCGCGTGAAATCATGGCCGAGCTTGGCTTC
>CAZLJF010000058.1:0-10066 GCA_964559845.1 uncultured Zetaproteobacteria bacterium
TGGCTGGATGCCAGGCTTCCAGTCACCTCCCAGTTGGCCTTGGAAGCGTGAAAAACGATTTATTCAGGGGCGACTAAATAGGCGGTTAACAGCAATCCGGCCCGCAAGCAGACCATCATTTCAGTGCCGCATTCAGCGACGGTTGTGTATGCAGGTAGCGGGTCATGCCTGCTGCGGTAAGAATGCACCAGACAGCAAAGAGAGCACCGGGCAATGCCGTTTCCGGCTCGAAATGGGCCAGCGCAAGGGCGACACCTAACCCCGCATTCTGCATGCCGACCTCAATGGCCATAGTGATTTTATGCCGATGATCAAAATTAAACAGAACCGCCATACTCCAGCCAAGCAGGTAGCCCAAGCCATTCAACGTCACCACAAGCAGGACAAGCCAGCCTGAAACCTCTGCAATACGTTCATGATTGGCTGCCACGGCATAGCTGCAGATAATCATAATGGCCATGGCAGCAATGCCGGGCGCTACTATTTCAGCACGCTCTCCATACACTCCCAGGCGTGGACGCAGCAGCATGCCGAGCAACAGAGGCGTCACGACAGTCATCAATATCGTCTGCATCATCGGCCAGAACGGAATTTCAAGAAAGACGCCACCCAGCGCATCCACCAGCATGGGGGTCAGCAGCGGCGACAAAAGTGTGGCGACCATGGTCATGGCAATGGAGAAGGCCACAGCTCCGCCTGCAAGGTAGGTGATGACATTGCTTGCCATCGCCCCCGGCGCACATCCGACAATGATAAAGCCCAGTGCGATGGCGGGTGAGATCCCCTGCACCACTGCGATGGAAGCCGCTGCAAAGCCCAACAGCGGCATGACGCTGTACTGTGTGAACAGGCCCAATCCGATCTGCAACGGACGGGAAAGCGCCGACTTTGCCTCTTCAGGATGCAGCACTACACCGAGTGCAAACATTGTCGCGGCAAAGCACCAGAGGAAATAGTCCTTAAAAGGAAGAAACAGTGGCGGATAAAGATAGGCGGCGACAGCTCCCGCAAGGGTAAGAAAAGCAAGGTTGCGTGAAAGAAATCTCCAGAACATGGTGAAGATATACCGAAGCAGGCAGCAACCGGCTAGCATTTGCCTATGCAATCAAAGAGAATCCTGCTTCTGTCCGCTTATGATGCCATCAGCCACCGGCACTGGCGCAAAGGGCTGGTAGCTGCCTTTCCTGAATATGCGTGGACGGTTCTGACACTGCCACCGCGCCACTTCTCATGGCGTATCAGAGGCAACAGCCTGAGCTGGGCATTTTCGGAACGAAGCACCCTTGAAAGCGATTTTGACCTGATCATCGCCACCTCCATGACTGATCTCTCTGCATTGAAAGGACTACTGCCATCACTGGCCGGCACACCATCCCTGCTCTATTTTCATGAAAATCAGTTTGACTACCCTGTCAGCGGAAACGAGTTCCGGAGCATTGAAGCAAAAATCACATCGCTTTACGCGGCACTTGCCGCAACCCGCATTGCCTTTAATTCCGACTACAACCGGCAGACATTCTTACATGGCGTGCAATCACTGCTAAAAAAGCTGCCCGATCATGTTCCCGCAGGGCTACCCGGAATACTGCAATCCAAAAGCAGCTGTCTGCCCGTACCGCTGGACAGCTCATGGACAGACCTTTTATCAGAAAGGGATTCACCCAAAAAAGATTGCCGCTTCACCATCCTCTGGAATCACCGCTGGGAGTATGACAAGGCGCCGGAACGCCTCTTCCTGGCACTGCTTCGACTCAAAGAGAAAGGGGTCAACTTTCGCGTCCATATCATCGGGCAGAGATTCCGGCGAACACCCTCTGTATTCAAGAAGTTCAAGGAGGCGCTCCCCGGCCATATTGGAGCGTGGGGCTATATTGAAGACCACAACAAATACCAGCAGACCGTCCGGCAGTCGCATGTTGTTGTTTCCACCTCCCTGCACGACTTTCAGGGACTATCCATTCTTGAAGCAACGGCAGCCGGCTGTATTCCTCTCGTGCCGGATCGGTTGGCTTACCGGGAGTTCATTCCGGCCTCCTTCCGATATGAATCCTGGCCCGATGAGGAAAACAGGGAATCAGAAGCATTGGCGGCAGCGCTGTTTCACCTGGCCGACATGCATGCAAACAGCAAACTCCCTGTGCCACCCGACATTTCGCGGCTGTCATGGCCAAATATGCGGCAAGCATATAAAACAGAGATTAACATGCTTCTCCAAAGCCACACTCTTTCCTATCCGAATTGAGAACACTCTGAAAAACTTGTTTGGTTTGTTGCATGCTCAGGAAAAGCGTGTGCACAGTGATGCCGGATATGCGAGCTTCTACAAACGTGAAGAACATGCAGGCCGTGATGTGGAATAGTATATCACAGCTTGCTCTGACAAACGCAAGACGATGGCCGAAGGTGGTAATGAACTGAAAGCGGAACAGGCTAAGGCATCAATAAGAGCCAAGGTAGAACACCCCTTTCGTTGGATCAAAGCCAAAAGGGCAATGAGCAGGGAAGTAAAACGGAAAATACACCAACATTTCGCTCATTTCTTCGGTAATGGAAGATAATCAGGCGTTATTCAGAACTTCCTTAGATACAGCCCTGACATTGATTCGGGGCTTTCTGCTTTCACCCTGCGGGCAGCTTTTAGCAGTCCAACCGGCAACCCTGTCTTTTGCCGATTTAAAAATCATCGCCTATATCGTGGGCGTGATCCTCAAAGCGCGTATACTGATTCAGGAAGGTGAGCTTCACGGTTCCGGTCGGGCCATTTCTCTGCTTGGCAATGATGATCTCTGCCAGCCCTTCATTTTCTGGCTTCTTGTTATAGACCTCATCACGATAGATAAACATGATGACGTCGGCGTCCTGCTCGATGGCGCCGGATTCACGCAGGTCGGACATCATCGGGCGTTTATCAGCACGGGATTCCAGAGAACGGTTGAGCTGGGAGAGCGCAATCACCGGCACATCCAGCTCCTTCGCCAGCCCTTTCAGTGAACGGGTGATTTCACTGATCTCCTGTTCACGGCGTTCGGAGCCTTCACGGCCACTCATTAGCTGCACATAGTCTATCAGGATCATGTCAAGACGGCCTACCTCGCGTTTCAGGCGACGGCATTTGGAACGAAGCTCCAGCACCGAAATTGCCGGAGTATCATCGACAAAGATGCTGGCCTCTGCCAGTGAGCCGCTGGCATGAGCCAGTTTGCGCCAGTCTTCAGCCGAGAAACGGCCGGTTCTCAGGTGCGACATATCCACGCGCGCTTCGCAGGCCAGCATGCGCATGGCAATCTGCTGGGATGACATTTCGAGTGAGAAAACAGCAACTGCCTGCGGTTCATCCCCTCGCACAGAGGCATTCTGGGCCAGGTTCATCGAGAAGGCGGTTTTACCCATACTCGGACGCCCTGCAATAATGATCAGGTCACCACGTTGCATGCCGGCAGTGATGGTGTCGAGATCTCTGAAACCTGTCGGCACACCGGTAATGGCACTCTTCTCGGCATAGCGTTTTTCCAGCTCTTTATAGCTCTCCAGCATCAGATCACTCATTTTACTGAAGGTGGGACGTGTACGGCTGAATTTTTCCGCTACGGCAAGCATGCGTTGCTCGGCATGATCCAGATGGTCGGCGACTTCGCGGGCGGTCTCTTCAAAGACATCCTGTGAGACAGCGTTACAGACACCGAGAAGTTCGCGTAGCACAGCACGCTCACGAACAATTTCGGCATAATGTTTTACATTGGCCGAGGTCGGGATAGAACCGATAATGTCACTTAAATAGGCTTCACCGCCAACAGCCTCAAGCTCATTGGTGCGCTCCAGGTAATCCTTAACAGTGAGCGCGTCTACAGGACGGTGGCGTGCCGCCAGTTCGGTAATAGCGGCAAAGATCTTGCCATTGGCCTCGACATAGAAGTGCTCGGCAAGCAGAGAGCCTTCAAGGCGCTCATACGCTTCCGGATCGAGCATAATCCCCCCCAGAACCGCGCACTCCGCATCATATGCATGCGGCGGCACTCGCTCGCGCAGGCCGCTGGTACGTAGCAGGGGGGGGGGCTGGATCAAACGCTCTCGGCTTCGACCTTGATGGTCATGTCAGCGGTCACATCAGGATGCAGGCGCACACGGAACGGGTGTTCACCTACGCTCTTGATCTGCTCGTCCAGCAAAATATTGCGGCGTGCAGTGGCGTGACCCGCTTCAGTAAGAAGATCAGCAATCTCATTGGTGGTTACCGAGCCGTACAGATGTTCGCCATCTGAAGTTGCGCGTACTACGGAGAGTTCAACGCCGGCAAGCTTGGCTGCCTCTGCCTGCGCTGCTTCAAGCTCACTCTGATGCTTCTTTTCAAGTACCGCACGGCGGCGCTCAAACAGGTTTCGGTTTCCTTCATTGGCAACGATTGCCTTGCCCTGCGGGATCAGGAAGTTACGACCATAACCCGGACGTACGGAAACTTCGTCACCTACACTGCCCAGGCCTTCAACACGTTCTAACAGAATTAACTGCATCACTTTCCTCCATTTGCCGAAGTCATATTCCGGCGAAAATCAAACCAAATATCAAGCAGGCCGACGATGATGAACGGTAATACCATCGCAGACCAAATCAACAGTAGCAGGTACATGATAACCAATGTCGCCTGCATGCCTCGCACCCTTAGCCATAGATGCGCAACAGAGACCCCCTGCAATGCCAGCAACCCGGCCAGCATAATAGCGGTGCTGATGGCAATATATTGCACCGATCCACCCGTCACATTGGCCAGCAACGTAACTGCAATCAGCATAATGCCTGTCGCCCTGTCAAAGCGGATCATCAGCATTTCGCTGTGATCACCGCTGTAAAAGCCGTATTTTACGGCCATTTTGCGGGCCAGCAGAATATCCATCCACCAGACCAGCCAGAGGCTGAATGCCAGAAAGCCGGGCAGTACCCAGGCTGTCATGGCCTTTGCCTGTTCAATGGCATCCAGTGCAGCCAACTCCCCGGCCGGGATGTTGGCGGCCAAGCCATCAAAAAACGGGGCGAGCATCTGCTTCATAAACAGGTGCATATCCACACCCTGGGAGCCGGCTCCCGCCAGCACTGCCGCCATGGTTGCCAGAAACAGGCCAAGTGCAAGCTGCTGGGCGCTTCGCCCCATGCCGCCAATTCTTGCCAGCCTGGTTGCCGCCAGCGCAGGAAGAGTTGCGTACAGAAGCAAAAAAATTATGCCGCCCATCAGGTTGAAACCTGTAATGACAGTTACGGCCACTGCAGCAATGGCTGCAACCTGCAGCGCATATATCAGGCCGCCACCAAACACGATCAGTGCGAACAGTGCCGGTGCCAGCATATGCAACACCAGCCCGAAGAGCGATATCACTGCAGCCAGCAGTGGAACAGCACTTGCGACAGCACCCCAGATCACGGCTGTAAACATTGCCACTGCCAGGCCTGCACATGGTATCCGGCGAGTCAGCGTAAACTGAACGATCGGCGGCAGGCTGCGTCTCTGATCTGTCATTTCTTCCCGGCTGATACGATTGCGGGCTTCTTCCACTCACTCCGCATTGTTACGTAAAAGTGATGCCCGGCATTTAAGCCTCGCCCTGCCCCACTCACGGCAGTGCTACTGCTCTGCCGCCCCGCTTTCTGCGGAGAATTGATCCGTCTGATGAGCAGATTCCCTCTGTATCAATCGTGATGCAGAGGGGTGAAAGCCAGCAGTGCCAGAATACGCGCACGCTTGATGGCTGTGGTCAATGCACGCTGATGCTTGGCACATGTTCCGGTCACACGGGACGGTACAATCTTGTAACGCTCCGTAATGAACTGGCTCAGCAGTACCGGATCTTTATGATCAATCTTCAGGCTCTTGTCAGCACAGAACTTGCAGAATTTACGACGGCGCTGAAAACGGCCTCCACCCTGGCGACGCGGACGATCTCCACTGCGAGGTGCGCGATCACCGGCTCGGGGCTCAGCTGGTGCAGCAGCTTTTGTTGTTACAGCTTCTTCACTCATATCTATCTCTCCTGATGAGACTTATTTTTTGCGGGTTGGCATGCATCCACCCATATTTCAACCTGCCCCCAACGCTGTTCACCTTCACGACTGTAGTAGCGGCGTCTTAGTGAACCCTCGACGCTAATTGTTTCGCCCTGATGTTTTAGCAGCTTTTCTGCCATAACCCCCTGAGCTCGTAACGGCATCGGTTGTTCGTCCAGCATCCGGGCTCTTCTGGGGCCAAGATGGGGGCGATGGATAACCAGCGAGGCGATTACCGCCAAACTGCCATCCGGTGTCCAGCGCTGGCGGATATCATCCAGTCTGCCAGTCATCCGGACGAGGTTTTGATCAGGCGCTGGCTTCCTCACCGGAAGTTTCAGCAGCTGGCGTTGCTTCTTCTTTTGCCTCTTCAGCAGCAGGACTCGCATCTGCAGCCTTCTCCTCCTGGGCTGCTGAAGTTGACTTACGGCGAACCAGTGGAGACGGCTCGTCAGACAATTCATCCAGTTTTGTGGTCAAAAAGCGGAGAATGCGTTCATCCAGACGAATGGCATGCTCAAGCGCTTCAACTGCCTTCGGCTCACCATCGGTAACCAGCATGACATAGTGGCCGCGTTTACGCTTGGCAATGCTGTATGCAAGCGGACGTGCGCCCCAGTATTCGCGCTTAACAATACGGCCGCCGGCCTTCTCTATGCGCTCAATAAAATTGTCTGTAATGGATTCGGTGTTCTCCTGAGATACATCAGGGTTCACGATGAAAATGGTTTCGTAATACACGGCGCTCCTCTCGGGGTACTTTTAGTACGCTTCAGCATGTTCGCGCATCTGAAGCAAGGTATGTATCTTCCATGGTCGCCCATGTGAAGAGCGCGGCATCTTACACGCCAATGGCCAAAAGACAATGCTTTCTTTGAACTGTCACTGATATATTGGCGCGAAAGAGATAAATGAATCTGACAACGGATATCACAGGCCGGATCTGATAAATCAGCCGGAGACGCGCCTGAATGCGGCCTTTCTCAGACAGTTGGCAAATGCTGCATGGGTCTGAGCTGTCCGGATAATGGATGTAGCAGGAAAGGCGATGGCGTTAACCTCTGTGTCGGCAATCACAGTAGCGATGGGCGGGCTGATGCCGATAGCGGATATTTCACCCGCCACATCACCGGCCTCCAGTTTTCCGGCGGGTGTCGCATTCATGATGGCCGTTGCTTCTCCCTTGAGCATCAAAAAGAGGAAGGTGTTGGGCTCGTTCTCGTGGATCAAAACCTCGCCACCTGCAAACATCATCAGTGATGCATCTGCAATTAACCGGTTGCGGATATCTGTCGGCAGGACAGTCAGCAAAGGCTGTTCGCCGATAAGTGCATACAACTCTTTCGGAATCGGCTTGCTTGTGGGCATGTCTGCCTCCTGTTTGACTTGAAGGTAACGAGCTGAATGCAACCCTGACGCTTCCCTGACTGTTTTGAAAGTGGAAAGCTGTTCTTGTCGTTATGCCGCGAGCTGCGTATCCTGCGCAGTTTTTTCAATGAACGAGGTTTCCTAAGATGCGTGGTGAACTGAAATATGAAGGTAAAGGCAAGGCGCTCTATGCCACAGAGACTGATGGCGAATTAATTCAGGTATTC
Source organism: uncultured Zetaproteobacteria bacterium (assembly GCA_964559845.1). Classification (GTDB taxonomy): domain Bacteria; phylum Pseudomonadota; class Zetaproteobacteria; order Mariprofundales; family Mariprofundaceae; genus WSZY01. Next base: position 7,626 of record CAZLJF010000058.1, read on the forward strand.
AAGGATGATGCGACCGCTTTTGACGGCAAAAAGCATGATGTCATTGCCGATAAGGGCGAGTTGAACTGTGCCATCTCCTCATGGTTTTTTGAAAGGCTCCAGGAAGCCGGCATCAAAACGCACTATATGAAACGTGAAGGCAGTGTCGAGATGCGTATCAAGGAACTTGAGATGATGCCGGTTGAAGTCGTGGTACGTAATGTCGCTGCCGGTTCGATCTGCAGACGCCTTGGTCTGGAAGAGGGAATGACGCTTGAGCGCCCGTTGACCGAGCTGTTTTACAAGGATGATGCGTTGGGTGATCCGATGGTCAACACCGAGCATTGCGAACTGTTCGGCTGGGCGACAGTTGAGCAGATTCATGCCATGCGACAGTTGGCCCGCGATGTGAACAAGGTTCTTTCTGATTTATTGAACAACGTCGGTATTCGTCTGATTGATTTCAAGCTGGAGTTCGGTCTGTTAAATGGTGAAATCGTGCTCGGCGATGAGGTTACCCCGGATGGTTGCCGTCTGTGGGATGCAAAGAGCGGGCGCAAGCTGGATAAGGATGTGTTCCGTCAGGACCTGGGAGGTCTTTCTGAAGTCTATCATGAAGTTGCCAACAGGCTTGGCATCAATATCTGATTAATCTGTAAAACTGCGTTTTTACGGAGCGATCAAAGGCCGGAGGCAGACAAAAAACAGGATGGCTGCTTGGATGGCAGCAAGCTTCTCGAAGGGGCAGGGATGGCCAGCATCAATACTCCGAGGCCGTGTCTGGGGCCTGTTAACTAAAGCCCCAGGTTTTTATGAATCGCGATGGCTGCTTCGGATTTGTTCAACGAGTAAATATGCAATCCTTTCACACCGTTTGCCAGCAGATCTTCACACTGCTTTGTAGCAATCTCAATTCCAATTGCTTTCATGGTATCGGCATCTTCACGATGCGGAAGCATGCGATCACCAACCCATTCCGGAACCGAAGCACCGCACATGGCTGAAAAGCGAACAATCTGCTCATAATTGCCAATCGGCATAATGCCGGGAATCAGCGGGATAGTAACACCAGCAGCAAAAGCCAGGTCGCGAAAGCGGTAGAAGTCATCATTGTTGAAGAAATACTGGGTGATAACGGCATCTGCACCGCAATCCTGTTTCAGTTTCAGATAACGGATATCATCTTCAACGCCGCCATCTGATTCGGGATGCCCTTCCGGATAGGAGGCAACGCCAATGGAGAAAGCGCCACGTTCATGGATAAAGCGGGTCAGGTCAGTTGCATGGGAAAAACCACCTGCGACGGCCTCAAAGTGATCCATGCCTTCCGGTGCATCACCGCGCAGCGCCAGAATATTCTCAATACCTGCTGTCTTGTACTCATCCAACAGGGTTCCCAACTGCTCTTTGGTCGAGCCGACACAGGTCAGGTGTGCCACAGGATCAAGATTGGTCTCGTTCTTGATGCGGGTGACAATGCGTCGGGTACGGTCCTGCGTGGAACCGCCTGCACCGTAGGTGACCGAGACATAGGCAGGATTCACCACCCTTAACTCCTGAATGCAGTTCCACAGCTTCTCCTCGCCTTTGTCCGTTTTGGGCGGGAAAAATTCGCAGGAGTAGGCAATGCCGTCCCGGTTCAGAATATCGCGAAGTTTCATATCAGAGTCTTGGTACAGTTACGCCGGTCTGGCCCTGATACTTGCCCGCCTTGTCTTTGTATGAGGTCTCGCACTCCTCGTCGGACTCAAGGAAGAGAAACTGCGCCACACCTTCACCGGCATAAATCTTGGCCGGTAGCGGTGTGGTGTTGGAGAACTCCAGTGTGACATGGCCTTCCCACTCCGGCTCCAACGGTGTGACATTGACAATAATGCCGCAGCGGGCATAGGTCGATTTGCCCAGGCAGATGGTCAGCACCTGGCGTGGAATACGCATATACTCAACCGTACGCGCCAGTGCAAAGGAGTTAGGCGGGATGATGCAGACATCGGACTGAATATCGACAAATGAACTCGGGCAGAAATCTTTCGGGTCAACAATGGCTGAGTTGATATTGGTAAATATCTTGAATTCGTCGGCACAGCGTACATCGTAGCCATACGAGGAGAGGCCGTAGGAGACGATGCCTGTACCATCATCACGTCTTTTGATCTGCCCGTCGATGAAAGGTTCGATCATTCCATGTTCCTGCGCCATGTGGCGTATCCATTTGTCGGATTTGATGGCCATTAAGTTCCTCCAGCCTGTTTCCGCATCAGTGCGGATCGAGGCGGCAGGATAGCGGCATGAAGGCTGATCGTAAAACTGATGCTTGCATCAAAGACCTCTTGCCACTAGAAATCGCGCTCCTGATGAATGAGCTCCCTTGGGAGCGCCTATGGGCAGGTAGCTCAGTCGGTAGAGCAGAGGACTGAAAATCCTCGTGTCGGGGGTTCGATTCCCTCCCTGCCCACCACTAT
>CAZLJF010000059.1:0-9926 GCA_964559845.1 uncultured Zetaproteobacteria bacterium
CTTTCTTCCTTGCAAGGCGGGACGGACCATATAAGTCCCCGATAGGGGATCAGTACCCCACCCCCCTCGCCTTTAGGTGATGGAGAGGTAGCATTATGAGGTATGGAAAGAGTACATCAGGCATCAGAAGCCACCGGAACCGGACGGGCCGTATGGCCGACCAATCCGGCTTATAGCCGTAACCCGAAGCCACCGGCCTTAGCCGGTGGAGCATTCACTATTGACCATCAGATATACAAGCACAGACGCATATCAGCTATTCTTGAACCCGTTGAATAACACGCCATTGGAGAGCACCATGTCCCGACCCTTAAAAATGTTCATGCGCGGAAAAAGTGTTCGCATGCTACAGGAGCTTCTGCAGAAGATGGGTTATCCGATAGATGATCAACCCGGTATCTTTGGTCCATCAACGCGTGATGCCGTAAAAAACTTTCAGACGCAACAAGGGCTAAAGGCGACAGGTATGGTTGATGATGAATTGCTGAAGCTGATACGACAGGGCCATGCCATCACCGAAAAACCGGAAAACGCCGGATCCAAAGTAGCACCCGCTCCGCAACCGGTGAATCAGGACCAGCTTGATGCACTGATCCGGCTCATGATCCGCAAAGGGATCATCAGCGAGGATGAGTTACAAGCTGAAATGAAACGGATTCCAGCGAAAAAAGCCGCCATACTACCGCTGAGTTGATGCCACACACTCAACACGCACTTCGCCCGGAGTTCACGGAAACCCTGGCCAGGCGCCTTGTTCAAGGTGAGTCCATCAACCTCATTAGCCCTCACGGCCAGGGGCGCAGAAGAACGCTTCAGGATCTGCACTCACTATTGCCGAAAGATTATGCTGTGAAACAAATCGATTTACGCGCAGATGAAGCAACGTGGAAGAGATGGTTATCCGACTTCCCTGAAAACTGTAAAGTGAAGCTGCTTATTCTGCATAATTTCGATCTCCTGACAGATCAGGCCATCGCAAATAAACTCAACATCATCATGAATCAGAAGGTTGTTACGCTGTTGACCGTATCTGAAGCAACCCGCCCCAATCGGCTTCCGAACATCAAAAATGAGATGCTGCCTTCTGTCACAGCCAGACAGCTGCAAATGGAAATGTGCCGCAGAAACCTGCCTGTTGATACATCCGAACATATCGAGCTTGCCAATTGGCTATTGACACAAACCGAGCCCTACTCTCTGCTGGACACCCTCAATGATGATTGGTTTGAACAGCGGCCATGGTCGGCTTAGGATCGGCAATATGACTACAATGCCTCTGTTTCGAATCACTCTGATTTTATCCTTTCTTTTACTATCGGCATGTGGTGAAAGCATTGAACCTACGCCTGTCCCTGTTCAGGAGAAAAAAGCGTTTGAGAAAAATCCTACTGATGCAGTCGGTGTAGCCGAGGGAGATGAGCAGGTCTCACCGTTTGGAAAGCCGGCACATTAGGGCCTGTTAATACTAATCTGCGGACGATGAACCACCCTGTTCGTAAAACCATCGCCACAGCGGCCAGCACCCCTGCCCCGTTGCAGATTCTTCTCTATACCCTGCCGGTGTGGGGAGCATCTATGGCGCTTACCCTCTTTATGCCGATAACAGGTATCATCACCTCCGTTATCATGGCGATCTGCCTGCTGATTCTGCCTTTCAAGGCGCGCAGGGGCCGGTGTCCGGCTTGTGAAACTGTCAAAACCCTCCCCTTCTCAGGTTTTGGCAATGCCTGCAAAGGCTGCGGAGGAGAACTGGTGCTGCGTGACCGTGAAATCCACCTGCTGGAAGCTAAACAGAAGAGCCGCCGCCCGGGAACAGGCAGAACATTCACATAAAGGGCGGGCTATCGGCTACAGCGCCCCGGCTTTTACAACATGCCGGGAAGATGGCTTCTGACAGTGCCTGCATCCTCAGCCGTGAGGCTCTTACCCACCTCTCCTGCAATGACTTTTTGCAACGCTGCTCCACTCTGCTTACGCAGTAACCCGAGAAATTCCGGCGGGGCCACGAGATAAAGGCTGGAGAAGCGGTTGCCGGTTCGCCCCTTCTCCATCTCTGTAATAAGTTCGTGAGCAAACACCTGCGCCTCGTGATCCTTCGGACCAACCGGCTGCCCCATGGCATGGCGGGCATCACCCATCCGGTCGAATGCACGACCCGGCAAGTCACTGGTCAACGCCTGTTCGTGACTTCGTGATGCCGCATGATCCCAGCTCTGCTCAAATGATAACTCGCCCGAACGGCCTTTCCCCGAATATAGTTTTGCATGGCTCTTATCCGCAACAAGTACCCAGATTCTGTCCATGATGACCTCCTAAGTTCTATCCCTATTATAGACCAGGAATCCAAAGAAAAGCGTATTACTCCGAAACAGGCAGATCTTTTGCAGGCTGCTTTCTCTCTTTTTTGTCTGCATGCAGAAAATGGCGCATCATGAACTCCTCCTCGGCAGGCGTCAGATCATAACGCTGGCAGGCCTCCTCAATGGTGCGCAGATCATACCCGTGCATCCTGGAAATCCAGCGCACCGCACTGCGCAGCGCCTCACCTTCAGGAAAAATAAATTTGACACCTGCCATTACTACCCTCCTGGTAAGAGTCTAGCATACTCCCGCCTGTTTATGTCACAGTGTGACATCTGTCGAAAAATGTGTTCGGGTTAGAGGCTCGCATGCATTTTTTAATCTCTTCGCACGCCCCGGGCCATTATGAGTGACACCACCTGGTATCTATACATGATCCGCCTTGAGAACGGGCATCTCTATACAGGCATCACCACCGATGTGGAGCGAAGGTTTGGCGAGCACAAAAACGGCAGAGGTGCCAAATTCCTTCGTGGCAGAGAGGGGATGGCGCTGGTATATAACAGAGCGGTTGGCGACAGATCCTCCGCCCTGAAAATAGAAGCAGCCGTCAAAAGGCTTCCGAAACAGAGAAAGGAGGCGCTTATCAATGATGATTTCACCATCAGTGAACTATCAGCCGATTAGGTTCGGATCACCAGCGCATCCATCATCGTGTGAATGAGATACGTTCTCTCCAGGTTCATTCTCTCAAGAACGGCCTTCATTCTCATCTCAACCATAGTGATTGTAAGCGGATGGATGCTGATGTTTGAGGATCAGTACATCTACTTCCCGACAAAAGAGATACATCACACACCGAAGGCAGTTGGGCTGGCGTTCCAGGATATCCACCTGACTACCGATGACGGCATCACCCTGCATGGCTGGCTGATGCCCGCTCCCAGGTCCCGCTTTACCCTGCTTCACTTTCACGGCAATGCGGGAAACATCAGCCACCGTCTGCATCTCTATGAACAGTGGCAGCGGATGGGCCTCTCCATATTCGCCATCGATTATCGGGGCTACGGAAAGAGTGAAGGCGTCCCCTCCGAAGCGGGATTCCACAGTGATGCCAGAGCTGCCTGGAGTGAGCTGGTCAGGAAGCAAAAGATCCCTCCGTCACAAATCATTATTGCGGGAAGAAGCCTGGGCTGTGCCGTCGCAACAAAGCTGGCAACAGAGACAGAGCCTGCGGCGCTGGTGCTGGAGACCCCTTTCACAAACATTCCCGATATGGTTGCAGAGCACTATCCATGGATTGTTCCGATTCGATTTCTCGTACAGTCACGGTTCGATACTCTGGATCTTATCGGCCGGGTTCACGCTCCCACCATGGTAATCAGTGCCGGGAATGATGAAGTGGTTCCAATGGCAATGGGCAAGAAGATCTATGCAGCAGCCAACAGCCCCAGGCAGTTTGTCACGCTATCCGGAAACCATAACGACTTTGATCTCTCCCCGGCCTATATCAGGGCATGGAACCGGTGGCTGAATCAGCTTGATGCCAACGCACATGGCTTTTCATCACTCCGGGATAATATGTTTCATATCACGGGATGATGAAAAGCCATGTGCGTTGTATCTGTTTCATTTTAACGTAAACTTTCCAACCAAAGCAGAGCAGGAGTGATGCGTGGAATATATTCAATGTCCGCATTGCCATAAAAAGTATGGCGTAAACGATAAAGTGCGTGCCGCATCGGGTAAAACGATCCGCTGCAAAGGCTGTCAGCAACCTTTTGAAATCACCATTTTCTCCACACCATCGCCACAACAGGCTGCAGCAGGACATGTTGAAAAGCCGCAGAGTGAACAGCCAGCCCCGACCGAAGAAAAGCCGGCAAAGAGGCCCGCCACACCAAAAAACAGGCACTTGTTCCAGATGATCTACACATCTGTTCTCGGCACTGCCCTGCTCGTTGCCCTGGTGGTAGCCTACCAGTTTTTGAATCCCTCCGCGTCTGTTGAAACCTCACAAAAGCAGCCTGGTAAACAGGCGGCAGGTAAAAAGCCCGGGCAATCCCTGACTGGAAAGCAGGCACAGCAAACAGAAACAGCTCGAAAAGAGGTGGCAGACGTGCAACCGGAAGAAAAGAGGGGCGCCGTGGCAACAGCCGGCATGGCGAATAAGCCGTACCGGGGGCCATCAAATCCATCAAATGAATGCAAAGAGGCGGCTACGGATCAGTGGTTTACCGATTACATGATCACCAACGGCAGCATGACAGGCAGGGAGTATATTCGTCTTCTGGATAAAAGCAGTAAACAGACAGACGCGGTACGCAAACTCTGCAAGGAGAAATATCTGGCAAGCAGAATTACCGAAGCGGCCAAACTGGGGAAAAAGCCCGACTGGATCAAAGCTGAGATTGAAGCGCGTTCTTCAAGCCGTCATGAAACAGCCACTGGCAGGGAAAGCAAGTTTTAGCCAACTGCGGAGATGGCACGATACTGTAATAAAAAGGTAAAAAAGAGCGACCTATCCAGATGAAAGCAGATCACCTGTTCGCCGTTACGCTAGCCCTGCTATTTTCAATGACCGCCTTTGCCGAGGAGATTTCGATGAATCACCGGACACGTCCACCAGAGAAAATACTGAAACAGCAGCTAACACCGATGCAGTTCAAGGTTACGCGTAAAAACGGCACAGAACCCCCATTTGCCAATGAGTACTGGAACAACAAAAAAGCAGGCATTTATGTCGATATTGTCTCCGGTGAGCCATTGTTCAGCTCCAGAGATAAATTTGACTCCGGTACCGGCTGGCCAAGCTTTACCAGGCCCCTTGCTCCGGAAAACATTGTTGAGAAAGAGGATCGCAGCCTCTTCATGCGCAGGATTGAACTGCGCAGCAGACATGCCGATTCGCACCTCGGCCATCTCTTCACTGATGGCCCTGAGCCAACCGGGCTGCGCTACTGCATCAATTCCGCATCCCTGCGCTTTATTCCTGTTGATGAGCTTGAGGCCAATGGCCTTGGCGACTTCAAGGAACAGTTCAATCGCTGAATGACTCCCTTACATCATCATACCCATGATATGCTGATCGTTGGCGCCGGCCTGGCCGGTTCTATTCTGGCCTATCAACTCAAGCTTGCCGGCCAGAGCCTCCTTCTTGTCAGCGACCCCTCCATCCCTTCGGCCTCACGCGCCGCAGCCGGTCTGATCAACCCTGTCACGGGCCAGCGGCTGGTCCTGCAGGATAACATCAACGCACTGCTTGCATCAGCCCGGAGCCTTTACCACGACATTGAAAATCGCTTCAGGATAAAGATTCTCCATCAGAAAAAGATGCTGCGCCTTTTCCGTTCGGAAAAGGAGAAGGCCGCCTGGGAAAAACGCAGAAAAGACCCTGCCTATCTCCCCTATATTGATCACAGGCTGTATGATGACGGCGCTGGTACGGAGCCAGGTGCTTTTTTGCAGTTTCAGACAGGTTATCTGGACAGCAACAGGCTGCTGGATTCGTTGCATCTATGGTTTCGGGAACAGGGCATGCTTATTGAAGCCCCCTTTTGCCATGAGAACATGATGATTCACGCCGATGGCATTGAATGGGGAGATGTTCAGGCCAGCAAAATCATTTTCTGTGAAGGCTGGCGAGGCCAGAACAATCCGTGGTTTGAGTGGCTGCCTTTTCAGCCTGCCAAGGGTGAGATTCTCACTCTCTCCACGGATACAGATATCCCGGTGCATATCATCAACCGGGGAAAATGGCTGCTGCCGCTTACTGCCGGCAGCTTCAAACTGGGCGCAACATATGACTGGAATAATCTTAACGAAACAGCCACTGAAGAGGCGAAACAGGAGCTTCTGGATGCCATGCAGCAGATCCTTTTCACCGGCCATTCTGCCAAAGTGACAGGCCATGCAGCCGGTGTCCGGCCCGGCACGAGGGACAAGCAGCCCTTTATCGGCCTTCATCCCGAATACCCGGAACTGGGAATCTTTAACGGTTTCGGCTCCAAGGGGAGCCTGCTGATCCCCTGGCATGCCGAACAGTTCACCCTGCATCTGACTGCCAACCGGCCGCTTCCCGAAACAGCAGATATCGGACGCCTGCATGGCTAGACTCTCTGTCACAGCTGAGGTCCAGCGCTTTCTCAGCCGCAGAATCGATGCAGGCGATACGGTAATCGATGCAACGCTCGGTAACGGTCACGATGCGCTGTTCCTTGCACGACTTATTGGCGATGAGGGACACCTTTTCGGGTTCGATGTTCAGCTTGCTGCCATCAGCCACACACGCAACCGCCTGACTGCCCATCAGCTTGATCACCGTGCCACATTGATGATGAAAAGCCATGCAGATATGGCCGACTATATCCCTGAACGGCTACATGGTCGTATCCGGTGCATCATGTTTAACCTTGGCTATCTTCCCGGAGGGGATAAATCGCTGATAACACGAACAGCATCCACACTCACTGCCCTGAATCAGGGTTGCAGGCTGTTATCCGCACACGGCTGCATCTCTGTTCTCGCCTATAGCGGCCACCCCGGAGGAACGGATGAAAGCAACGCAGTCAAAGCCTGGGCCGGTGAGCTTTCGGAAGACGGCTTCAGCGTCCGCATGCAAAACCTGTTACCGGAACACAAACATCCGCCGCAATGGATTCTGATTGAAAAAAAAGCTTCACACACCGCATCCGTTATTTAATCAACCTTTCATCATTTGGCTATATAGTGCCGGGCGATTTTGAATCGTGTAAGGTGCTGCACTTAAATTTCCAGCACTACACCCAACCAACCGGAGGAAAGAATGAAAAAGTGGCTTTTGCCTTTGGCAACATGCGCAACCATGTTCTCAGCACCTGCATTTGCAGCCTATAACCCTGAGCACAAAGCAGACACCAATTTTAACCGCATGGACAAAAACAAGGACAACATTGTCAGCAAAGAAGAGTTTTTGAAGCCTTACACCGACAGGTTTCAGCGTATTGACCGTGACGGCAACGGATCCATATCCATAGAAGAGATGCGCCGGTACTGGCATGAAAAGAAAGAAGAGTATGAAGCATTTAAAAACAAGCACGGCAGAGACGACTAGGCAGACCAGGTAGTTACTCGCCTCTGTGACACGCTAAGCGGTTGCCTTCCTGCGGCGTCTGGATGCGTACAATGCGCGCATCCAGACCTGCATTGTCACTCTTTTTCAGCACACCCGACAAATAACAGGCAACAACGGCAGTAATACCTGAAAGTGCTGCCAGAACATCCGGTTGACCAACAGCAAAATAGTGTGACGCAAAATATGCGCTCACCCCCGCCACAAAGAAACAGAGCATCGGCAATCCATAAAGCCTGCAGGCGCTTTGCAGTACCAGATGATCCGGCACTTCAATCACCACTTCATCCCCGACCCTGGCATTCACTCCGTTATAAACATGAAGTTCCAGCGTCCGCTGATTCCAGGCACCAAGGGTCGCACATGAGCTTTTTCCCGCACATGAACCGCATGTCGAAGCACGCTCACCGGCAATCAAAGCCATGTCGCCATCAACTTGCCGGACAATTCCAGTCTGTTGCATGACTCAACCCTACTACACAATGCCCTCTGTAGCCAAAACCCTCTTACACAAATCATCCCGAAAGCGTAAACTGCGCATATATGGCTCACCATCCCGTTCAACACCCCGTTCAACATTTCGACTACCTGGTCATTGGCAGCGGTGCGGCAGGTATGCTGGCGGCCAGGCGGCTGGCCGATCATGGCAAGGTGGCTATTGTCAACAAGGGTGATTTCTCCGAATCCAACACCTATCAGGCACAGGGCGGTATTGCCGGCGTAACCGGTAATCACGATTCGATCGAATCGCATATTGCCGATACCATTGAAGCAGGGGCGGGACTCTGCCATGAAGAGGTAGTTCGTGAGGTTATCTCGGCCGGCAGCCGCATGATCAGAGAACTGATCGAGCTTGGCACACCTTTTGACACCGACGGGAAAGGGCTCCACCTTACCCGCGAGGGCGGCCATAGCCAGCGGCGTGTTGCCCATGCAAAAGATGAGACAGGCAAGGTAATCGGCGAAACACTGCTCACATACGTGCAGGAAAACAGTAATATCATCTGCCTGAAAAAGCATACCGCCATCGATCTTATCACGACAAGAAGGCTCGGCCGGCATGATGGCAGGAACCGCTGTCTTGGTGCCTATCTTCTGCATCCGGACGGCTCAATCATCACCGTTTCGGCCTCGCACACCATTCTGGCAACCGGCGGCAGTGGCAAGGTCTATATGTACACCTCCAATCCGCATGCAGCAACCGGAGACGGTATTGCCATGGCATGGCGGGCGGGTTGCCCCGTTATGAATCTGGAGTTTATGCAGTTTCATCCAACATGCCTCTACCATGCCTCTGCTCCCACCATGCTGCTCACCGAGGCCTTGCGTGGTGAAGGCGCACACCTGGTCGATCAGCAGGGCTACCGCTTTGTCTTTGACTACGATTCCCGTGGCGAACTGGCGCCGCGTGATATCGTTGCACGCGCCATTGATCACCAGATAAAAAAACAGGGGAAGGACTGCATGTTCCTTGATGCCCGGGTGCTGGGTGAAGAGACGATCACAAGCCACTTTCCGAACATCCATCATCGCCTGCTGAAACTGGGCTTTGATATGTGCAACCAGCCCGTTCCGGTGGTTCCGGCTGCACACTATATCTGTGGCGGCGTACAGACCGACGCTGCCGGCCGAACCAGTGTAGAGAGCCTTTACGTGATCGGTGAGTCCGCCTGTACCGGCCTGCATGGCGCCAACCGCCTTGCCAGCAATTCACTGTTGGAGTGCCTTGTTATGGCAGACCTGTGCGCCACCGCCATTGTTGAACAGGGCAACCGGCCTCAACTGATGAGCCTGCCGGTATGGGATGATGCGGGCACTGTTCCGGAGACCGAACGCATCCAGATCAAACAGAACTGGGATGAGGTTCGGGCAACCATGTCCAACTATGTGGGCATTGTGCGCTCCAATGAGCGGTTGCGTCGTGCCAAACGCAGGCTGGATGTAATCCGCGAAGAGATCGCCAGCTACTACTGGAAATATCCCATCAGCCGTGACCTGATTGAGCTGAGAAACATCTCTCTCGTTGCCGACCTGACCATACGCTCCGCGCAGCTTCGCCATGAATCGCGGGGTCTGCACTACTCTACGGACTATCCTGAGACATCGGCCAAAGCCGAAGATACGATTCTCGTACCCGATCAGTTGTCATGAAGGATGAAGCATCCGGCATAAGAGCTTACCGCGTTCGCGTTGAAGGGCGTGTTCAGGGTGTCTGCTTCCGTCACTACACACGGGAGAAAGCGACTCAACTTGGTATCACTGGCTGGGTAAGAAATTGCCCGGATGGAAGCGTGGAAACACTGATCTGCGGCCCTGAAACACAATTAAACACCATGCTCGCATGGCTCAAACATGGCCCCTCTGCCGCCGTAGTCGCACAAATACACATTGAACCTGCTAACCTCGATCCGATTCTGACCGGATTCGACATTACCTGCTAACATTCGAATGGCTGCTTACGGCTAAAAGCAGATATTCGCAACATATAGACTATTGGTCGGTGATCACTTATTAA
>CAZLJF010000060.1:0-1333 GCA_964559845.1 uncultured Zetaproteobacteria bacterium
CTGCCGATTCCGGCGTCTTTGCCCGTATGAACAAGCGTATGACCACTTTTGTAGCCGGGAAGCTTGGCGTTGATCATAAAGAGGCAGGCACCACGGCATGGAACCGGTATTGAACGACAATTAACTTGGCCGGTTAGCGTCAATTACGGTGGCCGGCGATATCAGTTGTCTTGCAAACACATTCTGCTACTATTCACTACAAATGTAGCAATGGAGGAAGTCATGAGTATGCCTGTCCGTATTGATGAGCAACTGTATGAAGAAGCGAAAAGCGCTTCAAAAGGCGAGTGTCGAACTATATCAGGCCAACTTGAGTTTTGGGCAAGGGTGGGTAAGGCGGCGCTCGACAACCCAGATTTGCCTGTCGAGTTTGTTCGGGATTTAATGGTCGCAAAAGCCGAAGATCGTAAACAGCTATCTACATTTGAGCCTGGCCAGTTTCGTGACTGATATAGAAATACAACAAACTAATGCTTTCATGCGTGCCTATAAAAAGCTTCATAACAACCAAAAAGATGCGGTTGATAAGGCTGTAGCAGATATTGTTATTGATCCTACTGTTGGCATAGCAAAAAAAGGCGACCTGCAAGGTGTATATGTTTATAAGTTTGAGTGTGTAGGCCAACGCTTCTTATTGGCGTATGAATACGATTCAGTAACAAGAGTGTTGTTGTTGGTTGGGTCACATGAAAACTTCTATCGAAAAATAAAGAAATAGAAACTATGCCATAATCGGTCATTTTAATTGTCGCTTTATAACCGGAAGCATCATAAGCCGGAGCAGGGATGGTGATATGCATGAGTCAGATGGAAGATAACAAGATCGAAAAATATCGGCACGAAATGCGACAGCTGATCTATCTTTTTTCCCATGATATGCGTAATCCGCTGGTGAATATGAAGGCTCTGCTGCATGAGATGAGAGCATCGTTGCAGGAGGTCAGGAGGGGGAAGTTGCAACTTCTGGAACAGGAGATTCCGGATACGCTGGAGATGTTCGAGCAGACGGTTGCACGCATGAATACGCTGATCAACGGCGCCAATGAGATTTACCACTGCATGTTCGATGATATCGAATGTGAAGAGGTTGATCTTCAGGCGCTGGTTGAAAGGGTGGTAAACAGATTCGGCAGCAGGGCCGGTATTGAGTTTTCAGTGGAGAGGCTCCCTGCGGTATGGGCTGACCCGCTGGCCATGAGCAGGATCATCGAGCAACTGCTGGATAATGCCGTGCATGCCATGGCAGCGAATGGCGGCGTTATAACCATTGCGGCGGACAGCAGCGAAGGTTCTGATCTGCTGCTCATCCGTGATACGGGCCAGTGGATGTCCG
>CAZLJF010000060.1:1433-9791 GCA_964559845.1 uncultured Zetaproteobacteria bacterium
GTGTGAATCCGGGCCGGGTGAGGGCTCTGTATTTTATGTCAGGCTGCCACAGAGGAGAGCGCAGGGTTAACGATCCTAGTTGTTGATGCAGGCCTTGAGATGGGTGTCGATCTTGAGGATATGGTTAACCAGCCAGCTTTCCAGGAAATCATGCAACCTCTGGATAAGGTCATCACTGATGCCTTCGATCTCGAAACGCTCACGATAGCGGGTATAGGTTTCCAGAAGCTTGCCATGCTGCTCCTTATTTTTTGCTGCAACAGGGCATTTGGTGCGGCGCATGCAGATCTCTTCATAGCAGAAGTGGCTACGGGTAAACAGACCAAGATTATCAAGCAGGTTGCCGACATAGCGGGCATCAATATCGCCCCGTGCCATATGTGTCTCAAGATCCGCAAGATACTTGAACAGGATCTTGTGCTGCTTATCTACTTCATTTTCACCTGTGCTATACTCATCTTTCCATGCTAGCGCCATCAAAGTGCCCCCTTATAGGTCTGTAACATTAAGTATCCGGTGAATGACATGCAAGCAACTCCTGTTTGTCAGATGGCTTCAGTCGGTAAATCCCGCCCCTTTTGTTGCCAGCCAGGTCATTGTAAATGCCGGCTTTTTGCAGCCAGACCGGCGGGGAAGGGAGGCCGCAGATACCAGTCTCCACAATAAGATGCCCTCCCGGTTTGAGCCACTGTCCGCACTCATGAAAAAGAATGGAGAGATAGGTGCGGCCATCATTTTCATCGGTCAGGGCGCTGCGGGGCTCATAAGCCAGTTCAGGCTCCAGCGCCTGCATCTCCTCCCGTCCGATATAGGGAGGGTTGGAAACAATGGCATCGAATGGGGCAGTCTCCCGATCAAGGGCGGCAAACATATCGCCATGTTTGAACGTAATACGTTCGCTCACATGCAGGCTGTCAGCATTTGATATGGCAACTTCAAGCGCTGCTTGTGATATATCGGTTGCAACAATTTCGGCATTGGGAAACTCGCATGCCAGCGTGCAGGCAATACAGCCGGAGCCGGTGCCGATATCACAGAAGCGATAAGCCATTTCCCTCTCCGGATAGAGGTTTAACAGCGTTTCAACAAGATGTTCGGTTTCCGGCCGGGGAATAAGCACCCGGGGATCAACATGGAACGGGCGTGACCAGAACTCTTTTTCACCGAGAATATAGGCGACAGGTTCACGCCGCAGGCGGCGGGAGAGAAGTTCCCGGAATTCCTTTTCCACATGTTGCGGAACTTCATCGTGCATGCGAACAATGAGTGCGGTTTTATCGATTTGCCACAGATGCATCAGCAGCAGTTCGGCATCAAGGCGCGGTGTGTCGCAACCTGCATCTGTCAGCAGGCTGACTGCCTGCCGCAGCAGTTCGCGGCTGTTCATGCTCCCTGTGCGGCAAGCAATTCCGCCTGATGTTGAGTGAGCAGCGCATCAATCAGCTCATCCATCTCACCATTGAGAATCTGCTCCAGTTTATAGAGCGTCAGGTTGATGCGATGGTCCGTAATGCGGCCCTGGGGAAAATTATAGGTGCGGATACGTTCGGAGCGGTCACCGGAGCCGACCATACCGCGTCTGGCCGCGGCTCTCTCCGTATCGGCTTCGGACTGCTCCTTGTCAAACAGTCTTGCCTGCAACACCTTCATGGCCTGAGCCCTGTTTTTATGCTGGCTGGCCTGATCCTGGCAAGTGACGACGATACCGGAAGGGATATGCGTGATACGGACGGCTGATTCGGTCTTGTTGACGTGCTGACCGCCGGCGCCGGATGCCCGGTAAACGTCGATGCGGATATCTTCAGGGCGAATATTGATATCCACCTCTTCCGCCTCCGGCAGGATCGCTACAGTACAGGCGGAGGTGTGGATACGTCCCTGCGTCTCCGTGCTGGGAATGCGCTGTACCCGATGTACGCCGGATTCAAATTTGAAGCGTGAAAATACGCCCTGACCACTGATCTGCGCAATGATCTCTTTGTAGCCGCCAATATCTGTGCCATTACTGGAGAGGATCTCCACCCTGAATCCCAGCCGTTCCGCATAACGGCAGTACATACGGAAAAGATCGGCGGCAAAAAGTGCTGCCTCATCACCACCGGTGCCGGCCCGCACTTCAAGAATGGCATTGCGGTTGTCATTCGGATCTTTCGGAAGCAGCAGGATGCGGAGCTCTTCAGAGCTTTTCTCCAGTGCCTCTTTCAGCTCCGGCAGTTCCATCTCTGCAAGTTCACGCAGCTCCGGATCGCAGTCAGGATCGGCGAGCAGCTCTTCATTATCGGCGATCTGCTGTTCAATTCTTTGGAAGTTGACCACTGCATCTGCAACCGGGTTCACTTCAGCGAATTCGCGTGAGATTTCTGTATATTTGCCGGCGTTGGAGGTTATTTCCGGGTCGGCAAGCATCTCGGCGAGTTCCTGCCTGCGGTGCAGGATGTCATCCAGACGTCTGTTCATCGGACTCCCTGGCCTGTTTCGGCAGTGACTGCTCGGTATCGAACAGTCTGCGTGCAGCACCCATCAGCAGGTCACCCTCAATATCGTCGGGCAGGGTTTTCAATGTGCGCAGGGTTGGGTGAAGAAAACGCTTCATCAGGGCCCGGCTAAAGCGTTCAACCATCTCCTTCTGCTCATCAGAGAGCCCTTTCATATAACGGGCGGCTTTTTCCAGCTCCTCCCTCCGCATTATTTCGGATTGTTCCTGGATGGCACGAATGAGCGGCACTGATTCCAGTGATTTCAGCCAGGTGAGCAGGGATTTCGCCTCCTCCTCCAGCAGAGCCTTTGCCTGCTCGGACTCCTTTTTTCGCTGCTCCTGATTGCCCTGGACTACCTGCTGGAGGTCATCAATATCGTAAAGGTATGCCCCCTCAATATCAGCAATGCGCGGATCGATGTCGCGGGGTACGGCGATATCGACAAGGAACATCGGTTTCACGGCGCGTTTCTGCATGGCCTGCCGGACAGCCTCGGGAAGCAGGACATAGGTGGAGGCACCGGTGCTGGATAAAATAATATCTGCGGAATCAAGGTATTCCGGCAGTTGTTCCAGTGTCAGGGCATGGCCTTCAAACTCAATGGCCAGTTTTTTTGCACGTTCCAGTGTGCGGTTGGCAACAAGAATGCTGGTGCAACCGTTACCGCGCAGGTGCCGTGCGGCAAGTTCGGCCATTTCGCCTGCACCGATCAGCATCACGGTCTTGCCGGTAAGATCGCCGAAAATCCGCTTGGCCAGTTCAACGGCACAAGAGGAGATATTGACCGCCTGTTTGCCAATGGCCGTTTCACTGCGTGCGCGTTTTGCAGCGGCAAAGGTGGACTGATAAAGCCTGTGCAGGATATGGCCTGCGGTTCCGGCAGCCAGTGCCTGCTCATAAGATGCCTTGACCTGCCCGAGAATCTGCGGTTCTCCCAGCACCAGCGAATCCAGCCCTGAAGCCACGGCAAAAAGGTGCCGAATGGCATCATCGGTGGTGAACGAGTAGAGGTGTTCACGTACGGTTTCAAGTTCCATGCCGGATTTATGGGCAAACCACTCATAACAGACGGCAATGGCAGCATCGGGATCATGGGTCACCATGGTCATCTCGACCCTGTTACAGGTGGAGAGAAGTGCTGCTTCACGGATAGAGGGGTGCCTGATCATATCCTGCAACAGTCGCGGAATTTCCGCCTCGCTTACCGCCAGACGCTCGCGCAGTTCAACAGGCGCAGTTCGATGGTTCAGGCCAACATGGCAAATTCGCATGGCTAAAAGCTAACCGTTCTTTGTTTCCTGTCCATCCTCTTCCAGTATGAGCGGGACAGGGATGAGTGAATCGTTGCGGATCTGATAGGCAAAAGCTTCAAGGCAACCGGCGGTGTTGAGCGCCAGCGGCATATAGACAAAAGATTTTTCGGCAAGTTCAGGAGCGGCTTGTTTGATGACTGCTGCAAGCCTTTCCAGTTTCGCACAATCAGGAATTCTATCATCTTGTATGGTAAAAAACAGACCACACGGCGTAATTTCCCGCGCTGCCCACTCTTCCAGGGTCTGTTGCAGGTTGCTGTCTGTGAATGCCTGCTCGGCACATTGCACAGCCCCGGTGCATGGAAGAGGTGCTGCATGGTTAATGGTTGCCCCCTTTTTCCGACCGATCAGCCCGAAACATGGCCGTGGATCGGCATTGAGGGCGGAATGCAGCATAAACTGTACGGCATGACGCGCGATAGACAGGGGTGTGACGGGCTCGGATGTGTCTGACATTTGCGAAGCATAAAGAGTATGTCGGTCGGGTCAAACATACGAATATTATTACATGTTTTGCTTGACTGAAGCCTGTATCTGGCATAGGAAGCGCTGTTCCGGCGGAGGAATATATAAGCGTGAGCCATTTTTCAGTCATGTTGGTGCCCGAATCAGGGCAGGTCAGAAGCTATCGAATCAGTCGACGGCTGGTGACGGTATGTGCCTTTTTGTTGTTTTCCCTTGCCATCTTTGGCAGTTGGGGAGCCTACAGTCTCTACAGTTCACATAGCCTTTCTGCAGAGCTTCAGCAGGCCCGGCAACAGCTTGAGCTTGCGCGCTCCATACATGAGCAGGAGATCAGCCGCCTGCAGAGCCAGGTGAACGCGGAGCAGGAGAAAATGGCTGTCTATGCACGTACGCTGGGGCAGTTGCAGGCAAAGATTTCCCGGTTGGACTCCCTGGGTGAGAAGCTTGTGGAAGTTGCTTCTCTGGACAAGAAGGAGTTTGATTTTGGTCTGCAGCCTGCATTTGGCGGCCCTCGTCTGATCCAGTCCCCGATCAGTGCGGATATGGGGTTGCATGATCATGTTCAGCACGTCAGTTCGCGGCTTTCAAGTCTGGATAGCCAACTGGCTGCGATCGATTATCTGTTACAGGGTAGCAGGGAAGAGAAAAATGCAAGGCCTCATGCATGGCCGAGCGAAGGCGGCTGGC
The DNA here is from genome assembly GCA_964559845.1 of uncultured Zetaproteobacteria bacterium. Lineage (GTDB taxonomy): Bacteria > Pseudomonadota > Zetaproteobacteria > Mariprofundales > Mariprofundaceae > WSZY01. Next base: position 6,376 of record CAZLJF010000060.1, read on the forward strand.
TAAGTTCACATTACGGTATGCGTGCGGACCCTTTCACAGGCGAGCGTGCGGTACACCGTGGCGTTGATATTGCCAATCGTTTTGGTGCTCCGGTTCTGGCGGCCAGCCGGGGTGTGGTTACATTTGCCGGCAAGATGAAGGATTTCGGCTATATCGTCGACATTGAACATGGCTACGGATACAAAACCCGTTATGGTCACCTTTCCAGTCTGGCTGTAAAGGTTGGTGATGAAGTCTCCGATAATCAGCTGATCGGACGTATCGGCTCTTCAGGCCGTTCCACTGGCCCGCATCTCCATTATGAAGTGCATCGCAATGGCAGACCATTGAATCCATTGACTTTTCTCCCCCGCGGATAATTCTGTCCAGATCCAGTCTGGAGCCTTTCAATTTTTTTATACTTACAATGTGTCCGGATTGACTTGAAAGGGCTGTTTGGACAGTGTGCGCATCTCCCTGTAGCCTGGACAGGTTGATCGAAATTATGCGTGCGGGCTGACTATTGCAGGTAAAGGCTGAGATGTGCGTGCCATCGGCAACTTGCCTTTCGGATGATTGCTGTCTTTTTGTCGCACGTTTGCCTTTGCGTAGCTGAAAATTACATCTGTTTAATTTTCCGCATCTCTCTGACGTACATGTTTTTCCGGTCCGTACTGATATGTTTCAGTCACAGGGCGGAAAGAACACATGCTTCGATTTGGTTTATATTGTGTATAATTCCAGGCGCGGTTTATCAGTCGTTTAACAGGAATGATTATGACAGAACAAACTCCGGCAAAATATGATATCCAGGATGCACCTCCGCTAAGCACATCAAGTACCGGCCTGGTTAATGGTATTCAGCGCCACTTTGTGCGTACGCTGGGCGTGCATCACGCCGGCTTTTCCAACCACTACAAGTACCAGGCTTTGGCTTATACGATTCGTGATCATTTGATGGAGAGCTGGCAGAAAACAAAAAATGCCAATCATCAGCTGGGCGGCAAGCGCGCTTATTACCTCTCCCTTGAGTTTCTGATGGGCAGGGCATTGGGGAATGCCGTTTTGAATCTGGGGCTGGATGAACAGACGGCCACAGCCCTCCATGATCTGGGGCTGAATTTCGAGGAGATGATTGATGAGGAGCACGATGCCGGGCTGGGTAATGGTGGTCTTGGCCGTCTGGCTGCCTGTTTTATCGATAGCTGTGCCACACTGAAGCTGCCGGTAACCGGTTATGGTATTCGTTATGAATACGGCATGTTTCGTCAGCATATTGTCAACGGGCATCAGGTTGAGGAGCCCGATCACTGGTTGAGAAACGGTAATATCTGGGAGCTCGAACGTCCCGAATATACCCGGCGCATCCATTTTGGTGGTCGTACCGAGCTGTATCATGATGAGAACGGGGTGTTACGTTGCCGCTGGGTTGATACGCATGATGTATTGGCTGTTCCTTATGATACGCCGATTCCGGGCTTCAGGAATGGCAGCGTGAACACATTGCGCCTGTGGAAGTCGGCTGCAACGGATGAGTTTGATCTCGATGAATTCAATGCCGGCAGTTATCCGGAGTCCGTTGCCGCCAAGAATGAAGCAGAACACATCTCTATGGTTCTCTATCCGAATGATGCCAGTGAGAATGGCAAGGAGCTTCGCCTGCGCCAGCAGTATTTTCTGGCATCGGCAAGTATTCAGGACGTATTGCGCCAATGGATTGAACAGTACGGCACCGATTTCAGCCGGTTTGCCGAGAAGAATGTATTCCAGCTTAATGATACCCACCCGACAGTCTCTGTTGCAGAGCTGATGCGCCTGCTGATGGATGAGTATTATCTGGGATGGGATGAGGCCTGGGCCATTACAACGAAAACCATGGCCTATACCAACCATACGCTGCTTCCCGAGGCGCTTGAGCGCTGGCCTGTCTATCTGTTTGGCCGGTTGCTGCCCCGTCTGCTCGATATTATTTATGAGATCAATGCGCGTTTCCTTTCCGAGGTAGCCAAGAGGTGGCCGGGCGATGTCGAACGCCAGCGCCGTATGTCCATTATCGAAGAGGGCGATGTGCAGCAGGTACGTATGGCCTACCTTGCCATCGTTGGCAGCTTCTCGGTCAACGGCGTGGCTCAGTTGCACTCTGATCTGCTGGTTGAAGGGCTGTTTGCCGATTTCCATGCCATGTGGCCGGAGAAGTTCAACAACAAAACCAATGGTGTGACCCAGCGCCGCTGGATGGCGTGGTGCAACAAGCCGCTCTCCGGACTGATCTCTGACACCATTGGCGAGGGCTGGATCACCAGACTGGATGAGCTCCGCAAACTGGCGCCCTATGCCGATGATGCTGAATTTCGTGAAAAGTGGGCAGCCTGCAAGCGTATGAACAAAGAGCGGCTGATCAGGGTGGTGCAGGATGAGTGTGGTATTACATTCAATCCGGATGCGATGTTCGATATTCAGGTAAAACGGATTCACGAATACAAGCGCCAGCTTCTGAATGTTCTGCATGTGATCCACCTGTATGACCGTATCAAGCGTGGCGATGTTGAAAACTGGACAAATCGTTGTGTCCTGATTGGCGGCAAGGCTGCGCCGGGCTACTACATGGCCAAGCAGATCATCAAGCTGGTCAACAATGTGGCTGAGGTGGTCAACAATGATCCTGATGTGGGCGACAGGCTGAAGATGGTATTCTTCCCGAACTACCGCGTATCGGCCATGGAAGTGATTGCCCCGGCAGCCGATCTCTCCGAGCAGATTTCCACAGCCGGCAAGGAGGCATCAGGCACAGGCAACATGAAGTTTATGATGAATGGCGCTCTGACGATTGGCACACTTGATGGTGCCAATATTGAGATTCGGGAAGAGGTGGGTGATGAAAACTTCTTTCTTTTTGGTCTGACTGCCGAAGAGGTGGAGCAGATTCGTATCGATTACGATCCGAATGCCATCATTGCTGCCGATGAGGATCTGAAACGGGTGATGGAGTTACTGGAGTGCGGCCATTTCAACCAGTTTGAACCGGGCATGTTTACCTCTATTACACATGCGATTCGCAGCAGCAGTGATCCATGGCTGGTGGCAGCTGATTTCCGTTCCTATGTGGATACCCAACAGCGTGCAGCGGCTGCTTACCGGGATCAGGAGCATTGGCAGCGCATGAGCATCTACAATACCGCTTTCAGCGGCAAGTTTTCCACCGATCGTACGATAGAGGATTATAATCGTGATATCTGGAAGCTGGAGCCTGTTGATTTTGTTTAGGGCCTGTTAACACTAATTACGGTGTTGGCGCTGCTGTCCCGAATGAGGTTAATCAAGGCGCGAGGAGGGAGATTGGTGGTTCCAAATGTCCGACGAGCAACGCCGGGTATCCTCATTCGGGGCGCAGCCCGTCGGGATAGCCCATTTTTCCGCCCTGCTGCGTTACTGCTCGC
>CAZLJF010000061.1:0-9724 GCA_964559845.1 uncultured Zetaproteobacteria bacterium
ATCGCCGAAGCATAGTGAGGATTCAATGTAGATATCCCCTTTATCGGGGCCGAAATAACAACAAAAAGAAACAAACTTAAAATCACGACCTTTCGCATAGGCTTGATTTAACCTCCTGTTTTATACCCGGCCGTGTGTATAAAAAAGACAAAAAGCATGCAAGCTTTTTTTTTAAAACGCCTCCATTATAGTTCCCGCCTGCTCCGGCCCATGAAACGTCTCATTACTATTGTGGCCCTGTCTGCCCTTGCAATTCTGGCCCTTCGCATCTGCGTTGCAGGCGTGGTTTATGTACAGTCCAACTCTATGCAGCCTATCATTGACAAGGGCGACGGCATCATCATTAACAGGCTCGCTTTTGGACTGTATTCACCATGGTTTGAAGAGCCTGTCTTGACGTGGAGCCTCCCGGAACACGGTGATATTGTTACTTTCCGGAATCCGTATGACTATGGTGAACTCTGGCTTAAACGTGTCATCGGCCTGCCCGGTGATACACTCCTTTTCCGGAATCACAAACTTCTGCTTAACGGCCACATCATTGGTAATTCTGCAAACAGGGAAGAGACAGTCATAACCCGGCAAGGGGCTGCAAAAACCTATCGTGTCTGGTCTTCCTGGCTGGAAGAGGACTGGGGACCCGTTACTGTTCCTGAAAACAGTATCTTTGTAATGGGAGATCATCGAGGCGCATCTGTTGATTCCAGGGTATGGGGTCCTGTTCCCATAAAAAGTCTGCGTGGCAAAGCAATTTTGCGCTTCTGGCCCATTAATAAAATAAGATTTTTAAGGACACTCTGAAAAACTCGTTTGGTTTGTTATCATTTTGCTATATTGGATAGTGGTGGAGGATCAGGCGCTACTATGCAAGTAACAAGACAGGCTGACCAGTCGAAGGCTGGGGTATACAGGATAACTCTGCCCAGAATACAGGAAAACCACCCGGTCAAGGCAAAAAATGGCGATGATCGGGTAGTAAAAAGAAAAAGCTGTACACAAATTTCGCCCGACTCTGTGGCGCGCCAAATAATCAGGCGTTATTCAGAGCGTCCTTAGAATCGTTACCGAGATCATTGGAATACGCACTATCTGCTTCGCATACGTTTATAGGCAGAAAAGATTGCTCCTACACGGGCCAGCAAAAGTTCGGGGTCAATAGGTTTTTCGATATAGCTATCAGCGCCTATTTTTAGGGCTTCTATTTCCATTTTTGTTCCGCTGGTGAGCAGAACAATGGGGATATCTGCCATTTTGGCATTGGAACGAACGGTTGCAATCAATGATGTGCCGTTCATGCCTGGGAGGATTTGATCAGTAACAATCATGGAAGGTCTATCTTGGAATAATATGCTGAGAGCCTCTTCGGCAGTACCTACATCAACGACATCGTAATTTCCACCATTGCGCAAAATATAACCAATATAGTCACGCATAGTGTGGCTATCCTCAACCAAAAGAAGGGTGGGTTTATTATTGCTTTCGAGCGCAGATGCTGGTGGGAGCGTTGCTGCTGATGCTACAGGTGTCACCGGTGTGGATACAGCTTGAGGGCGAGCAAGTGGTATTATAGCTGCAGGGCTTTGCAAACGCCCGTCTTGTAAGCGATTGCCAATAGATTTTTCATGTGAAGGCTTGGGTAAATCTCGCAATACATCTTCCAAGCTTAACTTTCCACTCAATGCCTTGCTCATGCCATCTTCAAATAAGCTGAACATGCCACCTTCTCGGTTGGCACGGCGCAAATCAATTTCTGACACTCCGTTGCGGATCATGGTAGCAATATCTTCTGTAATAACCATAGCTTCATGGACAGGTAAACGACCGCTATAGCCTGTATGCATACAAGTATGGCAACCTACACTTTTATAAACTTTGGTGTCAGTAGCCAAATTAAAACGAGCCAACAGATCGGCTGTGGGGCTAACTTCATCACGGCAGTGGGGACACAATTGGCGCAGTAAACGTTGGTTCAGGATCAGCTTCAACTCTTCGGAAATGAGGAGTTCGTGAACTCCAAGTTTTCTAAGTTGTATAACCGTAGCTGCAGCATCATTGGAGCCTAAACCAGCCAACACCATGCGCCCGTGCCGAGCCATATCAAATGCTGCCTGTGCTGTTTCAGCATCGTTTAGGTGATAAAGCATAATCACATCGGGGTCTTCTTGACGAATTCGCTCTTGAATCTTTGTATTAAGCAGGAGATCGCTATTTGCACCTTGCGTAGTGAGTTGAATGATATTGGGAAGCTCCATATCTATTTCATTTTCAACAGTGAGTACCTTTTTACCCTGTTGGGACAAGTGATTTAGAAATGCGTACATGCTGGCAGTCTTACCACTGTCAAATGGACCCGAAAGAATGACAACGCCTGATTTTCCTTCAATAGCTTCACAAACCTTATTACGCAAAAAACCCGATAATCCGGTGGAAGCAATCCCAACATTGATGGAATGCCTATGCGATATATGAATGATGATGGAGTCACCAAATTCCGTCGGGCATGTTTCTACTTTTAAGAAATAACGATTATCTTTGATTTTCACTGGAAATACAGCATCTGTACCCTGTGCAATACCATCGCCGTTTTCTGCGGCAAGATGTTTGATGTATGAAATTACTTGTTTATGCAAAGCGATGGGAATTCTAACAGGGCTGGAAAATTCATCTTCAATATGGAACCGGACAAGGCTACAGTCCTGTTGTGGAACAATATGAATTTTAGAACTTTTAATACGGGCTGCTCTGCGAATAATGGCATCGCCAATCTGTCTGATACCTGAAATATCGTCTCGCTCTGCTGCTTTACTATTCATAAGTTCTCCTCCTCATGTTCCAGTTCATAATTAAACGAAAAACTACCCCTATACGATTAATCCGAAATATAACGAACGCGGGTTCAAGTGTGAAGTGCGCACATCCTGTAGCATAAATTAAAGGGAGGTACAACCAGCCGGATTTCGCAGTCGACACTTGCAGTCCGGAGGCATCGCCGCAATGCTTCGAACAATCATGTTTAGGCTGACTGCTGAAGAGGCCCTGGCGCTTCAACAACAATATCTGTGCTGTACAAGAGATGAGTACGCCATCATCAAGGCATCCGGAGGGGGTATACTGGACTACCTGCAGGGACAGATTACGCAGGATATTCATCAACTGACCGAAAAGCACGGCATCTACACCGCCATCCTGACGCCACAGGGAAAGGCTGTAAGCGATCTCTATATCATCTGCGGACACAACCGCGAATTGATCATCATTGCACGACAGAATGATGCGGCGCCACTGGTTGGCCGCATTCGCCAGTTCTCACTGGGGTATGAATTGAGGGTCGGCATCGTCGACTCACTAAAACTGATCTCGCTACAGGGGTGCGGATGTGATGTATTTCTACAGGCAGCTAACCTTCCGGTTCCTGGCACGAACAGGCTCGCTACTGCCTCAATGCATGGCAGGGAGCTATTCACTGTACGCATGCCTGAAGCTGCCGATGACGGTGTCTGGCTGGTTACAGATGATGCCGAATCACTTATCAATCACTCTGAATCGATAGTCGATGAACAGGTCATCCATACGGCACGCGTGATAAAGGGCATCCCTGCCTTTGGAATTGACTGGGACCGACAGGTATTGCCATTGAACGCCAACCTGATCGAGATGGATGGCGTAAATTTCGACAAAGGGTGTTATGTCGGGCAGGAGGTCACCAGCCGCATGCAGTGGCGGGGTGGCGTTAGAAAACGGCTCTATCGGGTCCAGCTTGAATCATTTCCGGAGACACTTCCCTGTCCGGTATCCACCACAGTTGAGATTGGCATGGTGACTTCCGCCGCCGTGGATGCATCCGGTAAGGTGTTCGGAATCGCCCACCTCCCCATTGAAATGGTTGAGAAACAGACATCGCTTATCGATCCGGAAGGCGACTCCATTCAGGTCATTGAAGTATGCCATGCCTGACAGGCATGAAGGCAGACAGGGGTTTCCCCATCTCTTCATCTGGTACCATGCACCCGGATATCTGGAAGCCGATCTTCGCGAATGGCTGAGACAGGTTCAGCAGGAGCTGGGCATTGAGGGTGAACTTTTCCTGCGTGAAGAGAGGGATGTTGATGGCAATCCCCGCATGACCTTCATGGAGACCTACCGCAATGTGAATGAGGAGCTTGTTGTTCAGCTTGAATCGCTGGCATCGCGTCAACCGTGGTTTCAGCAGCTTGACTCGCCTCGCCGATGCGAGGCTTTTAACAGGATTGAATAGACACCTCTTGCGGCTCCTGTTCAACTCCATACTGCTGCGGCATGCTTTGTGACCATGAAAAATCGTATCACAGTATCTCTTCCATTCTCCTTTAAGGGAGAGATATTCAGGCCCAGGTGTAGCATCGATCTTGATGAACATATGGAGCTTGTTGGCTCAATTCCCTGCCTCTACACGCACCTGGCCAATGAGACTGGCATTGATCCCTATTCACATGAGTATGATGTGATGATGATGGGTGAACTGGAGTTCGAAGAAGCTGAAGGGCTGGCAGCCGAGTTTATCCATGATGGTATCTTTGACATTGAAGGGTTTCAGGCCAAATGGCATGAAAGAAAGCTGCATCAACAACTGCAGGATATTGCAGCCCGTTGTATGGGCATGACAGATCTTGATGACCATCCAGAACTGAAAACTGCGCTTGCCGAAGCGTATCATCTGGGGTGCTCTAAAAGAGCCTGAGCACTCGTGCAACCCATGGGCGACAATGCCACCAACAGGTGAGAGGCAGGAGCCGCAAATCAAAACCATGCCCACAAACGCTTGTCAGTTTACAGCATCTCCCTTTGCAAAGGCCTCTTGCACCACCCGTTGCAGGGTGTCCGGTATATATGGCTTTTGAAGAAAACCGCACAATCCCTTTCCTGCGAAGCGATCCTGCACGCTCTGCTCGCTGTAGCCGGACGAAAGGATCACTTTGACAGCGGGGTTAATCAGACGCAATTGCCGAAAAGTCTCTTCTCCATCCATATGCGGCATGGTTAAATCAAGCAGCACAAGATCGATTCTCTCCCTCTCACGCCTGTAAATTTCCAGTGCCTCCCTGCCATCCGAGGCGGTCAGCACCTCACTGATACCTAAATCGGTCAGCATCATGGATGCCATTTCACGAATACTTTCTTCATCATCCACAACCAGTACCACTGCATCCTTGTTACTGTTTAGCAGGCCCCTATCGCTGCCAGCTTTGTTAGCGTAGCTGTAATCCAGTGCAGGAAAGAGCACCCGGAATGTCGTCCCCTGCCCCGGTTCGCTGTATAACTTTAGTGCGCCATGATGTCCCCGGACAATACCAAGAACAGCACTCATCCCTAACCCGCGGCCAGTAAATTTCGTGGTGAAGAACGGGTCAAAGATCTTCTTGATTGTTGCACTGGTCATGCCACAGCCGGTGTCTGATATCTCCATAAATACAAAACTGCCTTCTCTGACATCCTCGGCGCACAGGCATTGGCTCAGGTAATCACTACCAGCCTGCATGACACCGGTCCGGATTGAAATAACACCACTCTTTGTGTCGATTGCCTCGTTGGCATTGGTGATCAGGTTCATCGCAATCTGCTGGATTTGCGAGGCGTCAGCCTCAATCATGGGAAGGTTCTCCGTCAGGGAAAGTTTCAGAATCACGCCTTTATTCAGGCTCACTTCCAATATATTTAGAATACTTTCTATGAGCTGGGAAATGTCTAATGGCTTAACAATAAACTTTCCACGTCCTGAAAAAGCGAGCATCTGTTTACACAGGTCTGCAGCCTTGTCCGTTGATTCCACAATCCTTTGCAAATGCTGCTTGACTGCCAATGGGTCGCGCATGGACTTGTATCTAGCCATCTCTGCATGCCCCATGATGGCAGCGAGAATATTATTAAAGTCATGCGCGATACCACCAGCCAGGATACCAAGACTTTCCAGCTTTTGTGTGTGCAGAAGCTGCTGTTGCATCTGTTCTTTTTCCTGCTCGATCTCCAGCTGCGCTGTCATATCTACCGCAATGCTGACAATGCCTGAGACATCTCCCACCGAGCTTTGTACGGGAACCTTGATGACATCAAACAGATGTTCTTTGCCATCCACGCAGGGTATAGTCTCCCGTGAATGAATCAGGGTGCGTTCTTCAAAACATGCATTATCAGAAGCCATGCTCTGCCTGGCCACAGCTTCAGGCAAAATATCCGAATAGTGATCCGCTTCCAGGAAACGGGATTCGGGGATGCCCACCGCATCACAGAAAGTACGATTGATAAACATCATCCGCCTGTTGCTGTTTAACATCCAGATACCGACAGGCGCATGATCCAGAATCAGTCGCATCAGTTTCCGCTGTTCTTCCATCTCTTTTGCATGTGCCAGTTCAATCAATTCGATCTTGGCTGCGGCCTGCTCGGAAAAAGGAATGATCCGCCGCGCCAGTTCAATTGATTCCTGCGTGAAGGCGGCACGGGTTGCAGCCGTCAGGATCAGCATGCCTTTTGATGTCGTAAGTTGCAGTGGCAGGTGCAGGGCAGAGCGAACACCGTCCGCCTCGATATTCATCCACTCCGGAATCAGGGAGACATCAAAGGCGTTAAGTACACCGCCATCCAGTACGCGGGAAAATCCCTTACCGACCGGGAATGAGACATTGCTCATCTCCGAAACCAGACGACCTCCCTGCTCATACATGACCCAGCAATCCCTGCAGTCGATCAGTCTCTGGAATGTGGTATGTAAAATCGACAGCACTTCATCACGGCTGGCCGCCCCTACCAGAGCCGACAATCCATCCAGAATGGCATCACTCTCCTCCCTCAGCCTTTTTTCCTGTCGTCGGGTGCGTTCCAGGCGAAGCAGGGCTTCCTGTAACTGTTCTGAATATTGTAGTGCTATCATTGCTCTAGTTTGTTGGCTTATTGGCAAAAACCACAACTGAAATCATCAGGTTGGCATGACGATTGACACCATCAATAAAGCTCCCCTGCTCCCCAAACGTGAACATTCCCTGGAACGGCGCTCCATCCAGCGCCTCATGGAGACCGAGACTCACCTCATCCATTCGATCACGAATGCCAAGCATACAGCCGGCACAATAAACAACCAGTGCACCAGCCAGTTGGCTTGCATGCCACTCTTTACGTGCGATGAGCCCGCTGGCAACCGAGCCTGCCCGGCGGGTAAGGCTTTCGGGGGAGCCTTCCATGAGGGTGATCCGGTCTCCTGTAGCAACATTGGAAAACAGCGACATGGCACCATCGGCCAGCACCTGTTCCGGGTGTAGAAGCGTATAGTATGGAATATCTTCAATACGTCCCGCTTCCAGCCCAAGGGGATGAAACGTGGTTGCTCCCAGAATATTTCCCCCGGCCAGCTCTTGCTCTATCAAACCATCTGTCCACCGATTATAGACCTGGGCTGCGGGCCGATTATCAATTGTTTGGATCGTGCGACTATCAGCCTTGGTGACTGTTCCTGAATATGTGGTGGGAGCATAGCCGCTGTGGAAAGAGAGGCCGACATGGCATTCGGGATACATTGCGATCACCAGTACCCCCTCATGCTCAACACTTCCCTTGCAAAACTGCCACCATTCACCTGCAATGGTATTGTCTCCACTGCTACCGCCAATTACAGGCACATCCTTTCCAATAACCGAGGCGATGCCATCGAGAACCTCTTCCTCCTGACCCGGAGCAGCACTTAACCATATCAGATCAGGCAATTCCCCCGGTCGGTTTGCATCATTGATCGCCTGAATAACAGCAGTGGATGCAGCTCTGGCCGGGTTATCCTCCTGATTGGACAGGGCGATGCCAAAGTCGCCCCGATCATCCGCAAAGGCGATCAGGCTGAGACCAAAGCCATCCCGTGAGTGAAATCCGTGATTGTTCATTGCTCCAAGACAGGAGGATGACCCGGCAATCTTACAACTTTCCGGGGCCAGTCTTTCCAGTTCGGAGCGCACCTGATCTGCCGGATAACTGGAGCTGGCGCTGCAAATCACAAGCAACGGTTCGCATACAAGGGAATCTGTCAGTTGCGCCCATGCCTCTTCGATCGCATCCGTTATACTGGCCTGAACACTGCTGCCGATAGCTATTTTCATAATACTACCCTGCCGGGAAAAGACCGTTAAAGGGGAGGCCTTGTCGTGGCTCTGCCATCATCTCAGCGACAGTCTCACGCCACATAAGATAGTGTTGCGTCTGCTTGTGCTTGGCAGCCTCTTCCGCACTGGTATAGGCCTCATACAATACAAAGTGTGTCGGATCATCTGCCGACTGCAGCACATCGAAGCGGCGGTTGCCAGGCTCCCTTACCGAAGCTTCATGGTTGGCCCGGCAGGCCTCAATAAATGCCTCAATAGACTCCTCTTTCACATGAATATGGACAATTGTTGTATGCATGCCACACCCCCCAGGCAGGATCAATTATTGGAAGGAATGAGGCGGATGTCAACTACCCTTCCAAGTGATTTTCAGCATTTATCTTGTCTTCCCTGAAGGGCAAGGGCGCACTTGTTCAGCGCTTCCCCGGGTACAATAATACCCCCGCCAGACAAGCAAATTTACAGTACCACCCTACCCCGCTTTTGATTAGGGTGCGGCGATGCCTGAAAACTCCGTACAAGACAAAGCCATGCACCACCCTGCAACACAGATTGCTGTCAAACTGATTCGCCGGGAATCTGTCACACCCGACGATGGCGGTTGCCAGAACTATATCGAATCACTGCTGGCACCCCTGGGCTTTGTACGCAGACAAATTGATACAGGCGGCGTCATCAACAGCATTTATACACGTCAGGGCGAACTGGAAGGCACTTTGGCTTTTGCAGGTCATACCGATGTTGTACCAAGCGGACCATTGGAGGCATGGCCGCATCCTCCCTTTGAAGCGGTCATCGAAGATGGAATCCTCCACGGGCGCGGTGCACAAGATATGAAAGGCGGCATCGCATGCTGGATTGCAGCCGTTTCACAGCTCTGCGCAGAATTTACGCCACTGCCAACGCTGCAGCTTCTGATTACATCCGATGAAGAGGGTGATTCAGTGGACGGCACCATCCGCATCGTCGAAAAGATGCAGGCGGACGGCACACTCCCGGATGCAGTGATTATCGGTGAACCCTCCTCTTCGCAACAGGTTGGCGATGTCATTCGTCGCGGCCGTCGTGGCGTTGTACAGATTACAGCCGTATTCGAGGGCAAGCAGGGACACTCGGCCTACCCGGAAGATGCGCTCAATGCTGTACATATGGCTGCACCGGTACTGGAGAGGATCACCCGGATTGACTGGGGAGAGGCTGCGAAGGGTTTCCCGCCAACCACATGTCAGATCACCAATCTGCAGGCAGGCACAGGTGCGACCAATGTGATCCCCGGCACCTGTTTTGTATCGATTGATATACGCTACAACCCCGGCATCGGCTTTGAAGAGATTGAGAGGCGGATTTTCAGAGCCTGCGAAGGGACAGAGGTTGTGCTGGATATCCAGCATCAGGCTGAAGCCTTCTCCACGCCGGACTGCGCCTTTCTGGATCAGGTCTGTGCATCGATCAAGCAGGTTACCGGTATGGAGACGCTCCGTGATACCGGTGGCGGCACATCGGACGGTCGCTTTCTGGCAGCGGCAGGCATTCCTGTTGTAGAGCTGGGACTGACCAACAGCACCATTCATCAGGTGGGTGAATGTGTTGCCATCCATGAGCTTGAA
>CAZLJF010000062.1:0-9586 GCA_964559845.1 uncultured Zetaproteobacteria bacterium
TAGTCTTGCGATGTTGCCATGGATGTCCTCCCATCGGAGGCTGGCAATTTCTGCGCGCCTCATGGCTGTTTCTAAAGCGAACATTACAATGTCACCAATCACACCACCGTATTCTTTGCAAGCTTGCATCAGCTGATCTTCTTCACCGGGTTGCAGGCGCCGATCCCTTGCAGTCTGCTTGACCGATGGCATCACACCACGGGCGACGGGGTTGCTCAGGTAGTTCATACCCCAGTCTCTGGATGCAACGGTGAATAAGTGGGAAATAACCGCCAGTTCCAAACGAACAGAGTTCGGACCAACTTCTTTCAGTCGGCGATCACGATATTTGATGATATCTGGCGTTCTGATTTTCGCCAAAGGGAGGCGAGCCAATGACGAGCGAGACAGCGTGCGTACCCGAGACATCTCTTGTCTAGCTCCCTTTTTCCTCGGAACGATATCCTCTGCGTATCGCTCCAAAGCCTCACCGAACAACATCCGTTCAGCCAGACGAGTATCCACGAAGTCGCCCCTTTGCAGCTTCGTTTTCACCTCGGCTTCGAACAGTTGCGCATCCCGACGAAAATCAAAAGTCGCGTCAGCTACTACCTTTCCGCGATGATACACTTGGACACGGTAAGTTGTTCGCCCGTTCTTCCATTTTCTTTTCTGGATCGCCATCTCACGCTCTCCTGCGGTGTGTATGCGGTGTGTGAAGCTGCAGAATAACAGGGATCGAGCGGGAATCAACGGGAACAAAATTCCTTTATTATTAATATGATAGATGAAGTGCGCATTGATATTGTTGAGCCCGAAGAAGGAATCATAATCCGCGTGTCCGGGGTTCGAGTCCCTGAAGCGCCACCATACCAAGCCCCTGTTTTTACAGGGGCTTTTTTTAACCCCATTCTTCCTGCATGGGTTTCAGACCGGTTGGGCAAATGTCTGCTGAATCGGGGGTAGTCCAGGCTGTCGCACAAAATGCTTGTTGCCAAGTCACTGATTTATAAAGTTCTTGAATATCCACACTGTTGCGCTGCTGATAAGCGCTGGAAAGCTGCTCCAGCATGCGTCACACTGCCGCCATGCTTGAAATAGAAAAGCTCTCTCTGACTGTTCCGATTCAGGGCGAACATGTAACAGCTGTCGCTGGCGTTTCTTTAACGCTTGAGCCGGGCCGGGTTCTTGGCCTGGTGGGTGAATCGGGGTGTGGCAAATCGATCACGGCCCAGGCGATATTGAGGCTTGGTGAACATCAGGGCGTCCTGCGCAGTGGCGGTGATATCCTGCTTGATAGTCAGAGTCTTTTTTCCATGTCTGAAGAGCAGCTGCGCAAGGTGCGCGGTGGCCGTATTTCGATGGTGTTTCAGGAGCCGATGACGGCGCTGAACCCTGTCTTTTCTATCGGTAGCCAGATCACCGAAGTGATTCGTCTGCATCTTGATATGAGCAAGGAAGAGGCGCGGCAACGTGCCATTCACCTGCTTCAGGATGTCGGCATGCAGGATGCGGAAAGTCTGCTGAACCAGTATCCCGATGCGCTCTCCGGGGGGATGCGACAGCGCGTGCTGATTGCCATGGCCATGGCCGCCGATCCCGAATATATCATTGCCGATGAACCGACCACGGCACTGGATGTATCGGTGCAGAAGCGCATTGTGATTCTGCTGCGCAATCTGCAAAAGAAAAAGGGTCTTGGCATGTTGCTGGTCACCCATGATTTCGGACTGGTGGCCGAACTTGCCGATGATGTGGCGGTGATGTATGCCGGCCAGATTGTTGAGTCCGGCACGGTCCGGCAGATTTTTGATCATCCTGTCCACCCTTATACTCGCGCACTGATGGGCTGCAGGCCCGAGGTGAGTGAGCCGGGCGCTGCGCTGCCGGTGATTGCAGGGCAGGTGCCGCCACCGGGAAGCTGGCCGCAAGGTTGTCATTTCGCCGAGCGCTGCCGGTTTGCAGATGGCGCATGTGAACAGAAGGTGGCCCTGGATGCATGGGAAGATGCAGGGCATCAGGCCCGCTGTGTGCATCCGCAGACTTCGCAGCAAGTGTCATCACAAGAGGCGCTGGCATGAGTGTGGTGCTGAAAGCCGAGGATCTGAGCAAGAGCTTCCGCCGTGGCGGCCTGTGGGGCAGGGGGGCAATGTACAAGGCGGTTGACCGTGTCTCGTTTGACCTGAAGGTCGGCGAGACGCTGGCCATTGTCGGTGAATCGGGCAGTGGCAAGTCAACCACGGCGCGTATGGTAATGCGATTGCTGGAGGCGGATGAGGGCTGTGTGCATCTGTTGGGTGAAGAGATCAGTGCACTTCACGGCAGGCAGTTACGTATGCTGCGCAAGCATATCCAGATGGTCTTTCAGGATCCGTTTGCCAGCCTGAATCCACGCATGAGAATTGTTGAAACGGTCGGTGAGGGGCTGCGTGTTCACCGGCCAGAACTGGGCAGGAGTGAGCGCCGCGCAAGGGTTGCGAAGGTGCTGAAACAGTGTGGTATGGGGGAAGAGACGCTGGACCGCTATCCGCATCAGTTTTCCGGCGGCCAGCGCCAACGCATCGGTATTGCCCGCGCACTTATTGTCGAGCCGAAGGTGCTGGTGCTTGATGAGCCGGTCTCTGCACTGGATGTGTCGGTTCAGGCACAGATTCTGAACCTGTTGAAAGAGATCCAGCAGCAGCAGAATCTCTCCTATCTCTTTATTTCCCATGATCTCTCCGTGGTCCGGCATGTAGCTGACCGTATGGTCGTGATGTTTGCCGGCCGCGTAGTGGAGCAGGGTTCGGTAGCCGAGGTGTTTGAGTCGCCCAGACACCCCTATACGAAAATGCTGCTTGCCGCCCGGCCCATTGATCATCCAAATCAGCGCAATGGCGGCAACGGTGAAGCTGATGTGAATGAGGGTGTGGCTGAGAGCGGTTGTGCATTCCGTCTGCGTTGTCCGAATGCCACTGATGATTGCGCCAGCTTTGATGGCTCAGATCAGTCCGCTGATTCGGAGCATACCTATTGCTGCCTGCACCCGGTCACCAATAGCTGAATCACCATATGTCCGTATTATTTTTCAGAACAGGTTGTAAAAGATTTCCAGCCGGAGAGTCCGCTTGCATCTACATCGGGATTGTTCACGATTGCCTGCATGGACAAAACAGACGGGTTCGCTAATGAGTAAATATTGGAGCCCTTTAGTACGTTCCCTGTCGCCTTATGTGCCGGGCGAGCAACCGAAAGATACAGATGCTATTGTGAAGTTAAATACCAATGAAAATCCCTATCCCCCATCGCCAAAGGTGATGGCGGCGATTAAGCGTTTTGATGAAGGAAGCTTACGTCTGTATCCCGATCCGGATGCCAGTGAATTAACGCAGGCACTGGCACGTCAGTTCTCCCTTGATTGTGAACAGGTGTTTGTGGGCAATGGTTCTGATGAAATACTGGCCTTGGCTTTCATGGCCTTTTTCAAGCAGTCCAATCCGATTCTCTTTCCCGATGTGACTTATAGTTTTTATCAGGTTTACTGTCAGTTGTTTGATATTGCCTTCGAACAAGTCCCATTGGCTGCAGACTTTCAGATTGATGTGAATGATTATTGCAAACCCTGTGGCGGTGTAATCATTGCCAATCCTAATGCGCCGACAGGGGTGGCTTTATCATTGCATGAGATTGAAACATTGCTTAAAAGCAATGCCGACAGTGTGGTGCTGATTGATGAAGCCTATGTTGATTTTGGCGCTGAATCTGCGGTGGCATTGATTCAGACATATCCAAACCTGCTGGTTGTACAAACCTTCTCAAAGTCCCGTGCGCTTGCCGGTTTGCGAATCGGTTATGCCTTGGGTAACCGGACATTGATTGAAGGTTTGAACAGGGTTAAAAACTCCTTTAACTCCTATCCGTTGGATCGATTGGCGCAATGTGCCGGAGTCGAGGCTCTTGAAGATGCCGCTTACTTCGAGAAAACCCGGCAGGAGATCATTGCCTTGCGTGATAATATGATTTTACAACTTGAAGCCATTGGCTTTGATGTCCTGCCCTCTTCTGCCAATTTTGTATTTGCCAGGCACGCTGAAAAAGATGCAGAAGGCCTCTATCTCGCACTAAAAAACAGGGGTGTCCTTGTTCGACACTTCAATCAGGGTAGAATCAGCAATTACTTGCGTATTTCTGTAGGAACACAGCGGGAAATTGCGACTCTGATGAGTACCCTGGATACAATCTTGTGATGAATGCCCGTTATCTGTGAATAGCTCTTTATCTCAACAAATCAGCAAGGATTTTTCTGAAAATTCACCACTTGCAACCGGGCTTCCCGGTTATCTCTATCGTGATGAGCAGGTTAAACTGGCCGGGAAGATTGCCGACAGCTTTGATCAGGGAAGGATTCTGCTTGCCGAGGCGGAAACCGGCACAGGTAAAACACTGGCCTATCTGATTCCTGCACTCAGATCTGCTGAAAAGATTCTGATCTCCACCCATACCAAGGCTCTGCAGGATCAGCTGATGCATCGTGACATTCCGGTGGTGCAGAAAGCAATGGGGGTACGCAGGCGCATTGCACTTTTGAAGGGGCGTTCAAATTATCTCTGTCCGTATCGACTGAAGAGTCATGCGAGCAATCACCAGATTGAGATGTGGGCCAAGAAGTCACTGCTGAAGGTTCAGCAGTGGGCGGACAAGACAAGTGATGGTGATCTTTCAGCACTGCCGTTTGATGTATTCGAGAAGGGAATCGGGCCGATGGTGACAGCAACGGCTGATCAGTGCTCAGGCAGTAAATGCCCTGAGTTTAATCAATGCCCGCTGATGAAGGCGCGCCAAAAGGCACAGGAGGCAGATATTGTCATCTCCAATCATGCGTTGCTGCTGGCCGATGCAGCACTGAAATCGGGCGATTTTGGCGAGATTCTGCCCCGGTTTGATGCCTATGTGCTTGATGAGGCGCACAGCCTGCCGGACCTGGCCTGCCAGCACTTTGGCATTCAACTGACCCGTATGAAACTGATTCAGTGGTTGAATGATATGCAGGCTGCGCTGGATGAGTTGGGAGATGAGGCCGAGCTTAAAAAAGAGATTGTTGAGGCTGGGCGCCTGCTGTTGGAGGCATGGTTAAACAGCGATATCAAGGTGTTGCAGGCTGCATGGCAGCCGCTGGTGGATATGGCTGTCAGTCGTGTGGATCGTAATGAGGAACTGGCCAAGCTGGCCGAACGCGCTGAACTGATTGCGCAGGATATGGGAGCCGTTGAGAAGCCTTATGAAGGATTTGTTGCCTGGGTGGATGGTGAGGGGGAACATAAACGCCATGTTGTAGCTCCGATAGAGACAGGGCCGGTGCTGAAGGAGCATCTCTGGGAGCGGCCTGCCAGCTTTGTCCTGCTCTCTGCAACACTCAGGGTCTCCGGCTCATTTGAGTATGCCCGCAACCGGCTGGGACTCGATGATGCTGACGACTCTTTTCATCCGTCACCATTTAATTATAAAACGCAGGCGATGACCTATCTGCCACGCCATCTGGTTGATACCCGCAGTGAGCAGGGGCAGCAGAGGCTGCTCGATGAGATCGAGACGCTGGTGCGTGCATCGAGGGGCAGGGCCTTTGTTCTCTTTACCTCATATTCAATGCTGAACCGCATTGCTCCGGAACTGGATGAGCGAATTCCCTATAGCGTCCTGATTCAGGGAAAGAGTGGAAGCAGGGATTCGATTCTTGAGCAATTCCGGGAAGATACAAGCTCTATTTTATGTGGTACGCGAAGCTTTTGGGAGGGTGTGGATGTACCCGGCGAATCGTTGAGTCTGGTGATTATTGACAAGATGCCGTTTGCGCCACCGAGCGATCCGTTGTTACAGGCGCGTATCAAGTCGTGCGAGGAGCGCGGTGGTAACGGCTTCATGGATATCCAGCTGCCTGAAGCAATTGCGGTGCTGCGGCAGGGGGTGGGACGCCTGATCAGGAACAATGAAGACCGTGGCGTGATGGCCATTCTCGATTCGCGTCTCTACCGGAAATTCTATGGCCGGGAGGTGGTAAAGAACCTGCCTCCGGCACCGATCCGGGACGACCTGGCCGAAGTGCGCTGGTTCTTTGAGGAGCATGAATGAGGATTCTGATTGCTCCGGATGCATTTAAGGGCTCATTAACGGCCAGGCAGGCATCCAGGGCAATTTCAAATGGTATTTTGAAAGCACTTCCTGGTGCCGAAGTGGTCCTTTCTCCTTTAGCCGATGGCGGCGAGGGGACAGCGGATATTGTCAGGCCCTATCTGGATAAAGGGAGTTGTCTGATTGAGTCTGCGCGGCACATTGGAATCTGTTTGCCGGAAATGAAATCCCGACCTGTCATGCATCGCGGCAGTGCAGCGCTTGCAGAAGCCCTGTTACAGGCGCTCGACCGCGGTGAGCGCCACTTCATGATCGCGCTTGGCGGTTCTGCTACCAATGATGCCGGACTCGGCATGCTGATGGCGCTTGGCCTGCAGGCCGTGGATCAGGATGGAAAGGGTGTTGAACCGACACTGGCGGGGCTTCTGAAGCTGAGCCGGATTGACATATCCTCCATGGATCGCCGCCTTGCTGAATGCAGCTTTACCATTCTTGCCGATGTGATGTCTCCTCTGTGTGGAAAAGAGGGCGCTACGTCCCTCTACGGGCTTCAAAAAGGTATTAGCGCAGCCGATGTCGGAGCGATTGATGAAGCGGTCGCAAAATTTGCCGGCTTGTGTGCCGGCAGCTTTGGTTTTGATCCCGGCAAACAGGAGGGTGCCGGTGCGGCTGGTGGCCTGGGCTTTGCCCTGATGCTGCTGGGCGGCAAAGTGCTCTCCGGTGCGGATTATGTGATCCATGCATCAGGCCTGAAGGAGAGACTGGCAGAGGCAGAGTGGGTGGTCACCGGCGAAGGGTGCTCGGATCTGCAAACCCTTGAAGGCAAGCTGCCCTGCAAGGTGGCTCTGGCCGCAAAAGAAGCTGGTGTCAATGTTGCCCTGCTATCCGGCAGTATTGACAAGCGTGTACAAAATGAACTGTCAAAATACTTTGATATGATGCTGGAAGCTCAATCCGGAGACATTCCAACAGAGGTTGCAATGAAGCAGGCAGCTTCGTTGCTTACAGCTGCCGCATCATGTCTGGCACGTGAGATACATCGTAATGATTCAGTTTCCTGACCCTTCGCAGGCCACCGACGAGGGGTTGCTTGCAGTCGGTGGCAATCTGGAGGCGGAAACGCTTCTGGCAGCCTATTCAAAGGGCATTTTTCCGTGGTTCAGTGAAGGTGATCCCATACTCTGGTGGTCGCCCGATCCGCGTATGGTGCTGTTTCCCGATGAGTTTCACTGCAGCCGGCGTCTGGCGAGAAGGCTGAGGCAGCAGAAGTACCGTTTTTCATGGGACAGGGCGTTTGAAGATGTGATCCGTATCTGTGCGGAGATTCCGAGAGAGGGGGAATCGGGTACATGGATTCTGCCGGAGATGATTGATGCCTACAGAGGGCTGCATGAACTGGGTTATGCACACTCTGTCGAGGTGTGGGAGGACAATGATCTGATCGGCGGTCTCTATGGCGTTTTGTTAAACCGTATCTTTTTTGCCGAATCAATGTTCAGCCGTAAAACCGATGGTTCGAAGATGGCGCTGGCAATGCTTGTAGCACGCGCAAAGGAGGAGGGATGGAAGCTGATCGATTGCCAGTTCCACACCGGCCACCTTGAGCGCATGGGGGCCAGGGAGATTGGCAGGCCAGCATTTCTTGCCTTCATTGGTGCTGACAGCCCTTGAGTAAACAGTGAAGGAGAGACGGCTATGCACCGCTTCATCATATCTTGGAGCGCCGGCCCAATCCATCAGTCTGCATCAATGGACAAACCGGGATCATAAGCTAGCATATAAACTGGATCGACAATGAAAGGCAGATTGCTTGCATCTTCCTGCTGATAAGGAGAAACAGATGTCACATCGGAGCGAAAACAAACGGGAATATGAGCGCTATTCTGTATCGCTGAAGGTTCAGGTTTCCGCTTTTGATGCTGCTGGCGAACTGTTTACCGATACCGGTATTTTGAAGGATATATCCGGTGGCGGAGCCAATCTGATCACCAGGCATGCCAGCCGGTATTTTATTGGTCAGAAGTTTGATCTGAAGATATGCCTGCCCGGATCGGATGTACTCAAGGGCAACATAAATGGTCATGGAATGGTTGTCTGGATTGGCGAGGAGTTAAGTCACTCGGACGGGTCGGGCGGCACCCCTATCGGTCTCTGCATGGATGACCTTTTGGTATTTGATCACCTCGTTGAAGGTAGCTGAATAACATGCCCGGTCAGGATCCTGGTCTTTCCCCTGCAGACAGAGGGGAAAAGCGTCAAAGTCTTTACCGGGCCGGCTGGCTGCTGTATGGAGTTGTCTGTCTGATTCCCTATCTGACAAGCGTGTATCTGATTCTGGATGCCGGCACCTCGGTGACCGGCAGATTGATAGGTGTATTTTTTCTGACCCTGATATTGATCGTAGCGGGTGCGATCATGATTCGAAGGTTTGCTTCACGTTTAAGATATGTTGCCAGGATCATTGATTTGAATGTTCATGACGGTGGAACAGAGAAACTGCCGCTCAATGAGCGGGATGTTGAAGAAGTCTATATGCTGACTCGTGACTTTAATGTCATCGTGGATGAACTTGAGCAACAGAAAAAACATGCCAAAAAGCTCACGGCTCGTATGCTGGCCTATGTAAATGACCTTGATGCTTATGAAAAAAAACTTGCTGAAGAGTTGCTGATTCGTGCCAATCTGAGCCGCTATGTTGGCCAGGATGTTGTCGATGAACTGGTTCGGAATCAAAAGCAGGGATTTGAAAATGTTGAGTGCATGGCAACCATTCTTTTTGCGGATATTCGTCAGTTTACAACGCTGTCTGAGGATCTGGAGCCGGAAGAGGTTATTACCCTGCTCAACAGCTATTTTGCTACCATGGTGCCTATTGTTTTCAAGTATGAGGGCACGCTTGATAAATTTATCGGTGATGAGCTCATGGCCGTTTTTCGGGATCATCCTTACGGCGAGCGGGCCTCCTTAAGAGCCATACGTGCAGGCATCGAGATAACCAGGGCCGTCGAAACAATGGGAAAGCAGGCAGGAAGTCATGCTTCAAGGCTTGAGATCGGTATTGGCATTAATACGGGCAAGGTTGTCATTGGCAATGTCGGCTCGGAAAACAGGAAGGACTACACAGCCATCGGGGATACGGTGAATGTGGCTGCACGCCTTGAGAAGATTGCCGGCGGACAGGAGATTATTGTCGGCGAGGCAACCTACAGGGAGTGTAAAGATCAGATTCCCATGGAGGAGAAGGGCGAGATTGTTCTTAAAAACCGGAAATCACCTGTTTTGGGATATCGAGTACTGCTACAACTTACCGGATCAGAGTGAACGCGATTGAGAGTCGTTTAAAATGAGATGCTTTTTTGTCTCTTCAAGAAGGTCACGCTCATTCGAACTGCAGAACGAGATGGCCGCGCCTTTATTCATGCCGCGCCCGGTTCTTCCCTCCCGTTGTACATAGTCCCTGATGAACCATTCAAGAAAGAAACGCTTGTCATCCATCTCCACA
>CAZLJF010000063.1:0-9570 GCA_964559845.1 uncultured Zetaproteobacteria bacterium
TCATGGGCTAATCCTCTCAAGAGTTTTAGCCTCCGACAAACCCGGGGCGATTCAACCTCTTGATCGACGAGAGATATGGCGTTTATGGCAGACGGATCTTTGGAAGGTATCAGTACCGGCTGATCTTTTTCGGGTATCCGGATCGACGATCTGCAAGGTTTCGGTGAGAGCCGGGAAGCAGGAGTTTATGCGCCGGAGCGCGAATAATCGTTTCAAGGCATTGAAGTTTGGCCTGAGCGGCTGGCAAAGGTTAAAAAGGATCCGGAGGACAAACACAAGGCAGAAGCCGGATGCTATTGATGATTCCTCAGGAGACTTTGTGGCATAACAAGGAACGCTTCGAAGATCGAAGCCAATGCCAGACCAGTTTGTTGCGATTCATCAACTTCTACAATACGGTTAAACCCCACAAGGGAATCAACGGCATGACACCATATGAAAAACTCTGTGAGCATTTCTATGGCACACGAAAACTGTAAACAATGCGAGGATTTCTGATATCGCTGTTGAAGAGGCAGGACAAATCATGGCAAGACAAAAAGAGAAAGTAACAACTGGATGGACAGCCCGTCTAAAGGCTGTTTCATCAGCGTGGTATCTGATCACTGTACCGTTACTGCTGTTGCCTCTGATGCTCAATTTGCGAATTTTTCCGTTTGTTGCTCCCAATGAAGAGCCAAAATGGGCGCTATTGCTCCTGTGCGGCCTCTGGATGGGGGTAACTGCCTCCCGGATATGCTGGCAACGTTCAGAAGCAATACAGTTGCGGCTTTCAGTTCCGGGCACTCTTCTTCTTATCTTTTTTTTGTTGTTGGGCATCGGTATTTTTATTGGCCCGAACATTGTTGAAGGGGGTATACGTTTCTCTTTCTGGCTGATATGTGCTGTTGTCTGGCTACTGTCGGCATGGGCTGTGCGACACAAAAAGAGATGGCTGGACATGCTAAGCTGGTCTGCCGCAATTGCTGCGGCTGTTTTTTCATTGCATTACTGGTGGAGCTATGTGCTCGATTATGGAAAGCAGGGATATAATGTAAGTGTTCTCTTTTCACCCATTGGCCATGTTAATTTTACAGGTGATGTGCTGATTGTTTTGTTGCCTCTGCTGGTCTGGATGCTGGCTGTTCGCAGTGAGCCGGTACTAAAGGTGTTGAACTGGTTTTCTGTTGCTACGGTGGCCACTGTCCTATTGGTGGCTTCCAGCCGAGGTGCGCTTGGCGGACTGGCCATCGGCCTGCTGCTGCTTATCCCCTTCCTGTTCCAATATGTAAGGGAATGGCCGGGCCTGTTACGAAAAAGGGAACTACCGCTTGCACCATGTATATGGGTATGTACGGCGCTTCTGGCATCCTTCATTGTATATCACTCTCTGCCTTACCATTACCGGGAACTGGCACGTTTATCGGGTACACTACAGGCAGCTTCCGAACTCAAGGTTTTGGATGAAAGCAGTGCTTTGGATACAGACAGGGAGATGCCCCCATTTGCGACTTTGTGGGCGGCTTTGAATCCGCTGCTCGGTGCAAGAGTGCCAATGTATGCATCTGCAACCGCCATGGCCCTTGATGCACCGCTTCTGGGGCAGGGAACAGGCAATTTCGCGTGGGTCTATCCGGGTTACAGCAACCGTTTTCCCGATTTTCGTGATCCGCTGAGCAGCGAACGGACATTTACGACCAATCCGCATAATATCGTATTGCAGCTTGCCACCCAGAATGGAATTCCCGCCACGCTTATATTTCTGGGATTGCTTGTTTTTTTCTGGTCTCTCCTTATACGCTCACTTTGGAAGAAGTGGGATGGCTGGTGTGCAGCAGGTGTTGTGGCTATTAGCGCCGCTATTTTTGATGCGATGTTTAACCATCTGTTTTTCAACCCGGCAAGTATGTTTGTCTTTGCCCTGCTAGGCGGTACATGGTGGGGATATGTGCGGCAGGATTCGGAATGTCTAAAGGTTTTTTCAGTTTCGTGGAACAGAAGTGTTGCCATCATCCTCTTGGTATCCACTGTCTGTCTGACAATCTGGCCGCTGCGCTGGGTCGTATCCGAATGGTATGTCGGCCAGGCCATGGTTCATACCCGGCAACCTGCCATTGCCTCTGCCTATTACGACAAGGCTTATGCCTGGGATGCGTATAATTTCCGTGCCGTGTTCGGCAAAGCGCAAATGGCCTATCAGCAGAAACATTTTGCAGATAGTATTAAATATCTTACCCATTTTGAGGACATATATCCCTATAATCCACCGGCGCTGAATATGCTGGGAGCCGCCTATATGATGAGCGGAAGGTTTGTCGAGGCGGAAGCTGCATTTAAGCGGGCTATCCGTGTTCTTCCCGATTTTCAGATGGCAAAGCAGAATCTGGCACGGGTTCAATCAATCAACATGAAACAAGAATAACGTGCATGAACTTTTCCATACCATGATAGAGTTTCATATCACGGAGCGGAACAAATTCATATGTGTCAGTGCTAATCGGCCCGGCAAGGCGCAGGATGAACAGCTTTGATTACAGGAACAGCCTAAAGGCGGGGTTGTCCCGTTCATCGACATAGCTGTAGCCAAGGTTATCGAGAAACAGCTGAAGTTCATCCTGATCCTCATCGGGCACTTCAAGTCCTGCCAATACACGGCCAAATGCAGCGCCATGATTGCGATAGTGGAACAGTGATATATTCCACCGTCCTGCCAGTTGCGTCAGAAAATCAAGCAGCGCTCCCGGACGTTCCGGAAACTCAAAGCGGTAAAGCACCTCATGCTCAACGAGATGGCTTTTGCCACCGACCATATGCCGGATATGCAATTTGGCCAGTTCATTATCCAGCAGATTGATGACCGGATAATCATACGCCTCCAGCATACGCTGAATCTGATCACTCTCCGCATGGCTATGGATGCTGATGCCAACAAAAACATGGGCATCACTGCGGCTTGAAATACGGTAGTTGAACTCGGTAATAGCATGCTGTTCCAGCAGCTTGCAGAAGGTCAGAAAAGAGCCGGGTTTTTCAGGAATCGTTACAGCAAACAGCGCTTCCCGACGCTCGCCTATCTCGGTCCGTTCGGCCACATGACGAAGCCTGTCAAAGTTCATATTGGCACCACTGTTGATGCAAACCAGAACCTTTTCGCGTACCTGCTCCCTGGCAACATACCTTTTCATGGCTGCAACAGCCAGGGCGCCGGCGGGCTCAACAATGGCCCGCGAATCATCATAGATATCCTTGATGGCGGCACAGATCTCATCGGTATCAACAAGCATGATCTCGTCAACATATTGCCTTACCAGGTCAAAGGTGTGCTCACCTACCTTCTTGACGGCAACACCGTCAGCAAAAATACCAACCTGATCCAGCGTGATGCGCTTGCCTGCCTTGATGGAGTCGTGCATGGCAGCCGAATCAACCGGCTCGACACCGATCACTCTGGTGTCAGGTGAGTAATGTTTGAGATAGATCGCCATGCCTGCGGCCAGCCCGCCGCCGCCAATAGGGATGAAAACAGTATCAATATCATTCGGTGACTGGCGCAGTATCTCTTCAGCAATGGTTCCCTGGCCGGCAATCACTTGCGGATCATCATAAGGGTGAACAAAAACAGCGCCTGATTCATCACGCAGCCGGTAGGCTTGTTCACTGGCATCCGAATAGCTGTCGCCGGCAAGCACCACGGTCGCACCCA
The DNA here is from genome assembly GCA_964559845.1 of uncultured Zetaproteobacteria bacterium. Classification (GTDB taxonomy): domain Bacteria; phylum Pseudomonadota; class Zetaproteobacteria; order Mariprofundales; family Mariprofundaceae; genus WSZY01. The sequence continues at coordinate 3,683 of CAZLJF010000063.1, forward strand.
TCGATTCGACAGCCTTCACCTTGATCTCTGGCGTGGTGCGCGGCATAACAATGGTAGCCCTGATGCCGCGTTTTCTGGCGCTCAGCGCAACCCCCTGCGCATGGTTGCCGGCTGAAGCGCAGATCACACCGCGTTTACACGCTTCATCATCAAGCTGGGCGATTTTGTTGTAAGCGCCTCTTAACTTGAATGAGAATACAGGCTGCAGGTCTTCACGCTTGAAGAGTACTTCATTATGCAGCCGCTCGGAAAGTTTCGGCGCACATTCCAGTGGCGTTTCACGCGCCACTTCATAGACGCGTGCGTGTTCGATAGCATCAAGGTATAACTTCGGCATGCGGCGTTATATCATGAAGGTGGCTTTGTGACCAAGACAGATTTGAATATTCGGATATCCGACCGGCTGGATCGCGGCCTTGCATACGGGGAGGCCTGTTTTGAAACCTTCCGGGTGATTGATGGTCAGGTGTTTGGCTGGCCGCAGCATCTCTCACGGCTTTGCAAAGGTTTGGAGAGCTTTGGTATCTCGTTATCAGAACGAGATCTGGAGCTGATCCGGAAGCAGACTTTTGAGCGTGCTGCAGAGATTGCCGATGATGCACTGGTGAGGATTACGGTCAGTGGCGGAGTAGCGGAGTGGGGTTTGCTTCGAAGTGGCGATCAGCAGCCGGAGATCTATATTCAGTGCATGCCATATGTCGCACCATATCGGAAAATGGCCCTGTCGGCTGTGGAGTGGCCCTTTGCAGTTCAGGTCAGGAGCGCCAAATTCAGCAGCGATTACGCCTTGACGCTGCGGGCGATGCGGCAGTGGAGGAGTGAGGGTTTGCCCGGGAGGGTGACGCCGCTTATATGCAAAAACGGACGTTTGCTTTCAACCCCGACTTCCAATGTGCTGATCTGTCGAAGAGGAGTATGGCATACGCCGGATGAATCGCATGGCGGCGTGCTTGCCGGTGTTATCCGCAATACGCTGGTTACGGAGTCAGTGGCGGAGATATCGGACTGTTCCGTAGTATGGCTGGATGATTGTGAGGCGATCGCCCTTACGAATAGCGGCTTTTTTATTCAGCCTGTCAGTATGGTGTGTGGCAGAAGGTTAAACACGGAACACCAGGTATTTGAGAAGCTTTGTCAGGTACTGAGAGGAAAACGCGGGGTGCCGGCACTATGAGCGTGGAGTGGAAGCGGGTATGGTTGCTGCTGCCGCTGCTGCTGATGTTTACCGGATTCCAGCAAGTGTACGGCAAGCACGAGGTCGAGCCTGTCGATGTGAGCATCGAATCCGGAACTGCCAGTTCTCATATTGCCCGCAAGCTTGTGGCAGCATCTGTAATCGATTCGGCCTGGCAGTTTAAGCTGCTGGCCCGCCTGACAGGCAAGGCCGGAGCGCTGAGGGCAGGGCTGTACCACTTTGAAGGGAAGATGAGCCTCTGGGACGTGTTAAAGAAGATCGAGTCCGGTGATGTAATGCGCTTTCAGGTGACTGTACCCGAGGGTCTATGGACACTGGATGTTCTTACTCTGCTGGCTGAAAGAACCGCTACGGATGAGAAGAGATGGCGGCTTGCGATGGAGGAGTTACTGCATGGAGAAGAGTGGGAGGGAAGGCTGCTGCCCGAAACCTACACCTATACCAGGCCGGTTGAGCCGAAGCTGATCCTGTCACAGATGATTGCAGCGCAGCAGAAGGTACTTGCATCCGTTCGACCGGAATCCATGAGTGCTGAAACACTGCGCACTATTGCCTCGATTATCGAGAAGGAGACATCCGTCGATGCTGAACGGCCACTGGTATCAGCGGTGATTCGCAACAGGCTTGAAAAGGGCATGCCGTTGCAGATGGATCCGACTGTCATTTATGGAATCTGGCGGCGTGACGGCTTTTTTTCAGGCAATATCAGAAGAAAGGATCTGGTGAATGATACACCGTGGAACAGCTATACACGCAAAGGCCTGCCGCCCACGCCGATCTGTAATCCCGGTGCTGCCAGTCTGCATGCTGCGGCAAATCCTGCAGATGTTTCATATCTCTACTTTGTTGCGGACGGCACAGGCGGGCATGCTTTTGCCTCTACACTTGAGGAGCACCGGGCCAATGTGAAGCGGTGGATGAGGATTGAGCGTGAGCGGTGATGTAGTCATTGTCGAGGTTGTGTTGCCTGCGTCGCAATGCGTCCTCCTGCAGAGCCTGTTGCAGGGAGAGGATGGGCTGGCAACAATTCGCTGTCTTGATCCGGAGAAAAAGAGACAGCAGTTCTGGACAACAGGGGAGCAACTGGACGATCTTTATAGCTGGATCGAGTCACTTCCCGACCCGCTGGATGTCGAAATAACGGGTGAGTGGCCCTGGCAGGAAGGTACGCAAGGAGTAGCTGAATGAGTAACAATGCGGGGCAATTAATTACATTTGAGGGCGGGGACGGTTCAGGAAAAAGCACCCAGCTTCGCCTGACAGAAACATGGCTTCGTGAACAGGGGCATGAGCTGCTTGTGACGCACGAGCCGGGCGGTACGCCGCTGGGAAGAGAGATTCGCAGCCTGCTGCTGGAGGGCGAATATACACCGGTGCCGGAGTGCGAACTGCTGCTTTTTCTGGCAGATCGTGCCCAGCACGTTCGTGAAGTGATCATGCCTGCACTTGATAGAGGTGTATGGGTGCTTTGTGACCGCTTCTCCGATTCAACCATGGCTTATCAATTGGCAGGGCGCCATCTGGCCGATTTGGCCGGACTGAAATCAATGCTTAAATTTGCCGAGTCGGGCATTTCACCCAACCTTACACTCTGGTTTGACTTGCCGGTCTGTGAAGCGCTGCATCGCATCCGCAGCCGCAGCAGCATGGGCGAGGAGAGCACCCGTCTTGATGAAGAGGCGCAGTCGTTTCATGAGTCGGTACATGCGGCTTTTGCCGGACTTCACAAGGCCTGTGGTGAACGAATTGTCCGCATTGATGCATCCGAATCGATTGAGAGTGTGCAAAAGTCTGTTCAGGCCGTGTTCAGAGAGCGAGGGATGGTTTGAGTTTCATGCCTGCCCTTGGCCATGAGGGGCTTCATGAACGTTTTGCCGGCGCACTGGAGAGGCAAAAATTACATCATGCATGGCTGCTTTATGGCGTGAAGGGGATTGGCAAGGCGACCGAGGCGATGGCCATGGCCGCCCTCTATCTTTGTGAAAACCGGGAGGCGAATGGGGAGCCATGCAGCCAGGGATGCGGAGAGTGTCATAGCTGCTGCATGCTGCGTGCCGGTTCGCATCCCGATTTTATCATGGTTGAGCGGCAGGAGAAGAAGCGCGATATCAGTGTCGAGCAGATTCGGGATCTGCTCTCCTTCCTTTCACTAAGCGGCATGGAGAGCGAAAGGCGGGTGGTGCTGCTCGATGATGCAGAACTGATGAACCTGCAGGCGGCCAATGCGCTGCTCAAGGGGCTGGAAGAGCCGTCAGCCGGAAGCCTGCTATTGATGGTCTGTCATGATCTGATGCGTCTGCCTGCCACGATCCGTTCGCGCTGTATGCTGGGGCACTGTGCGCCTTTGAATAACGATTATATGGAGAGGGTGCTGGCCGACATGACGTTCAGTGATGCCGCCCGTGACATGGCCGTGGAGATTGCCGCAGGCCGTCCCGGTCATGTCGCCTGCCTGCAGGATGACAAGGTGGTTGACGGGTTGCTGCAGTGGCGTGTTCTGCTTCAGGATCTGCAGCATGCTGATGTTGGTGAACTTCAGGGATGGCTGGATGCGCACCTGAATATGATTCCACATGCATTGATTGTTGATGTTGTGTTGCAGCAGGCGCAGTCGCAACTGCAGGCGACAGATTCTTTTTCCCTGCGGGAGGCGCTGTTGGAAACGATGTGGTTACTGGCGGCCTGGCCGCGGGAGGTTGTGCGCCACAGTCTGCGTGCTGCGCCTGCCTTGATGGCGCTGCTGCTTGAGCTGCGTTCGCATCTAAGAGAGGCAACTGCGATATAAAATGATCAATTATCTGTCTGGCCAGTATGACGAATAGCTTAAAGAATTTGGCGCAATAGGGGCCAGCTCTTTTTTCCTATATCAGCCCGCCAGTTCACTCGCCAGTAACTCGCTCTGCTCCAATACTCTGTCCGCCTCCAGCTTGGCAAGGTCCGGCGGATAGCCGTAACGCATCAACACCTTTTTCACCAGCAGGCGCAGCTTGGCTTTCACATCATCGCGCCGGTTCCAGTCCACCGTGGTATTCTTCCGGATGATTTCCACAATCCGGTGAATCAGCTCCTTCATCTTGTGGTCTTCCAGAAATGAGGTGGACTCGTTCTGGGCAAGAATCGAATAGAAGGCATACTCTTCAGGCGTCAAGCCCAGCTCATCCGCCTTGCTGTCTTCCAGCTTCATATCCTTGGCGATTTCAGACAGCTCCTGAATCACCTGCGCCGTATCAATCTGATTGTTGTGGTAACGTTTAATCACATTTGAAAGCATTTCAGAGAACTTTTTACCCTGCATCATGTTCTTCCGCTTTCGCACCTTGACCTCTTCATTCAGCAACTTGCGAAGCAATTCAAAGGCAAGGTTCTTATGCTCCATATTCTTCACTTCAAGCAGGAACTCTTCGGACAGAATATCCAGCGAAGGGGCAGCCACACCCGCCGCCTCAAATATATCCACCACGCCGTCACTGCTTAGCGCATCATCCACAATCTGCTTGATGGCAGAGTCCACCTGCGCATCCGTTTTTCCACCTGTAGGGGTGAACTTGTTGATTCTGGATTTAATCGCCTGGAAGAAAGCCACATCATCCTTGATGGTTTCGGACTCATAGCTTGGTACGGCCATGACATACAATTTCGAAAGTGCCGTGATTTCTGCCAGGAAACGCTCCTTCAACTTCTCATCGGATAAAATGAAATTCTGTGCCGCCAGCAGTATCTTCAGTTTTCCGCTTGTCTCGGCTGTAAAATACGCCTGATAGTCAAATCCGTGGAACATCTGCTGCACTACTTCGAACTTCGCCATCATACCGGCAATCACTTCGGCAATATCCGGCGCGACATCGCCGGTTCCACCACTCTCCACATAGACCTGCATGGCTTTGCGCAAGTCCTGCCCGATGCCGATATAATCGACTATCAAACCGCTGGGCTTGTCCTTATAGACCCGATTCACCCGTGCGATTGCCTGCATCAGGGCCGCCCCCTGCATCTTTTTGTCGATATAGAGCGTATGCAACGGCGGCGCATCAAAGCCGGTCAGCCACATCGACTGCACAATCACCAGCTTCAACGGGTCATTCGCATCTTTCAGCCGCACGGCCAGTAACTTCCGGTCTCTCTTGTTGGTATGATGAGGCTGGAAACTGGCAGGGTCATCGGATGAGCTGGTCATCACCACCTTGATGGCTCCCTTGTTCAAATCGTCATCGTGCCACTCGGGTTTCAGTTCAATCATCTGAGCATACAAATCCACCGCAATCTGGCGGGTCATGCAGACAATCATGCCCTTGCCTTCAAACACCGCCTGTCTCGCTTCAAAGTGCGTAACAATATCCTTGGCAATATCCTTCAGCCTGTCCGGATGCCCGACAATGGCGTTGATTTGAGCATTTTTCTTTTTGGATTTCTCAAGCTGCTCATCGGTTGCGCCCTCGATACCATCCACCAGCGCATCAATCTTTTTGGTCGCTTCATCATTGAAACGAATTTTTACCAAGCGGCTTTCATAGCTCAGCGGGACCGTCGCCCCGTCCTGCACCGCCTGAGCAATATCATAGACATCGATATAGTTGCCGAAGACCTGCTGCGTATCCCTGTCTTCCTTCTCAATCGGCGTGCCTGTAAATCCAATGAATGAAGCATGCGGCAAGGCATCCCTTAAATGCTTGGCATTGCCATATTTGATGTTGCC